>JACRCO010000034.1 GCA_016218975.1 Deltaproteobacteria bacterium | reverse complement strand
TACACCCGCATCTCGACCGACGAAGACCACCAGAAATACTCCCTCGGGGCCCAGTCGGAACGGCTGGAGGCCTACTGCAAATCGCAGTACGGAGACGACTGGCGCCTCCACAAGCTCTTCCGCGACACCGAATCCGGGACGCACATGAACCGCCCGGGCCTCGAGGAGATGCTCTACGACGCCGGGGCCCGGGCGTTCGATACTCTTCTCGTGTTCCGGGTGGACCGGCTATCCCGCAAGGTCCGCGAGCTCGCAATGATGGTCGATGAGCTCACGAAGAACGGGATCGCGCTGAAAAGCATCACCGAGCCGTTCGATACCGCGAATGCCGCCGGGAAGATGATGCTCCAGATGCTGGGCGTCTTCGCGGAGTTCGAGCACGCCACCATCGTCGAACGCACAAAGGTCGGGATGGAGAAGAAGGCCAAGGGCGGAAAGTTTGTGGGCGGAAACGTCCCGTACGGATTCACGCTCGATCCGGAAAAGGGCCTCGTGATCAACGAGGAGGAGGCCCTCATCGTCAGGAAGATGTTCCAGATGTACGCCTTCGGACGGGAAGGGATGCAGACAATCTGCCACAAGCTCAACGAGGCCGGTCACCGCAAGCGCAGCGGGCAGAAGTGGACCAAACAGGTGATCCTCCACATGGTCAGGAACCCGATCTACGTGGGGAAGATCCGCTGGCGCGAGGTGATCTACGAGGGAACCCACCAGCCCATCGTCTCCGAGGCCCTCTTCGACAAGACCAAGGGGCTCCTCAAAGACCGCGTGGAGACCTTGAGCGGCCGCCGGTTCGACAACGGGGAAGAACGACTGTTGGCCGGCATCATCTACTGCGCCAAGTGCAAGACCCACATGGTCGGGGTGAGCACACGTAATCATGGCCGCAAGTTCCCCTACTACCTCTGCAACAAGCGCTGGCGCATCCGCGAATGCGACCAGGACTACGTGCGGGCCGACCTCCTCGAGGCGGCGATCATCAAGGACATCCGGACGATGCTCCGGGACGAGGATTTCATGGCCCGCCTGTGGGCAAAGGCGAACGAGCTGCTGGTCGCGGAGAAACCCGCCCTGAAGAAGGAGCTCGCCCGGATCGAGAGTCAGATCGCCAAGGCACGGGCCAAGCTCGACCGGTACTTCGAAGCGTTCGAGGCCGGGACCATGAAGCCCGACCTATGCAACCAGAAGGTCAAGGACCTCACCGCCACCCTGGAAGCGCTGGAGATCGAGAGAAAAGAACTGGCTGCCCGGAAAGGCCGGCTTACGATCCCGCCGGTCGACAAGGAGATGCTCGAAGAGATCCTGAGGGAGTTCGACGAGACGATGGCGAACGGGACGAACCCGCAAAAAAAGCACCTTCTCCGCCGAGTGGTGAAGAAGGTGCTTATCCACGATCGCCGCACGATCGAGGTCTGGTACTGCTTACCGAAGCGGGCCTCGGTTCGTACGGCGGACTATTTGGCTCCCTGGGCAGGACTCGAACCTGCAACCTAGTGGTTAACAGCCACCCGCTCTGCCGGTTGAGCTACCAGGGAACGAAAAACGGCAGAGAAAAAATATATTCCCCCCCACCCCCGCCAGTCAAGCGGATAAACCCGCAGCCATCAGCATGTTTCCGACGCGGAGGCAGGGGCGGAAGAGACTACTGCGTTGCGTCCGGGAAGGCCGTTGTCGGGGCCTCGCCGGCGATGATGGGCTGAGTGGGAAATCCGGCCCGCAACCATGCGTCGAAACCGCCGTAGAGAACCGCGATCCTGTCGTACCCGCGCTTGATGAGGATCCGCGCCAGACTGGCGCTGGTGGCCTCGACCGGTCAGGTGCAGTAAAAAACGATGTCGCGGTCACGGGGCAGATGGTGGGCGAACCGGTGGAAGGATGCGGGGCGGACGCGCAAGGCGCCGGCGATCATGCTGTCGGACGATGCGTAATCGTTGTCCCTTCGCAGGTCGACGACCAGCAGGTCGTCCCCCGATGCGAGTCTCCGGTGGACTTCCTCGGGCATCACGCGCGGGGCGGAAAACGCGTGAACGAGGTAGTAGCGGAACCCGAGCCGCCAGGCCAGAGAGGCGCCGATCCCGGCAAGAAGGATCCATCCCGTCCAGCCCTGGATTCCGCGCGCGGACTCGGCGATCTCCTCGCCGAACGTCCACCCGAGCGCGGCGGCGCTTCCCGCCCAAAGCGTCGCGCCCGCTCCGTCGAGAGCGAGAAATGCAAGGATGGGCATCTTCGAGACCCCGGCAAGGGGAGGCATGATGAGGTTCACGCCGGGGAGGAATTTGGCGAAAAGTATGGTCGCGACCTTGCGCCGATGGAAACCGTCCACTGCGCGCTCGAGGCATGCATCCGGGTTGAAGGAGACCCTGCAAAGATGAGAGAGCACCCCGACGCCCCGATGCCGCCCCAGGTAGTACCAGGCGATGTCGCCCCCGATCGCTCCGAGAACGGCGGCCGCAATTATCCCCGGAAGGGAGAGTATCCCCGAAGCCGCAAAGGCGGCTGCAAGAATGATGAGCGGATAGGCGGGGAAGGGGACGCCGAGGTTCTCGATCAGGCTCGCGGCGAAAATCGCGATGCCGCCGTATATTCGTATGTAAACGACGAGTTCTCCCACGCAGTCTCCTCTGCACTGAATGCTTTCCTATAAGATATGCGGGCCGCGGGTTGCCGTTTCGGATGTGATGTCCCGGTCAGAAATTTCCCCGGGGTACGCCGCCCGCTTTGCGGTATGCGATCCAGCCGGAAACGGCGAGCAGCAGGATACCCGCAAGATAGGATGGAAGGAAAAAACCCGACGGCACGTTCTTCCCGTAGCCGATTTTGGCCCATTCCCGGATGTATGTCCCGATAACCGCAAGCGCGCCCGCCGCGCCGGACATCCACCCCCACAGGCCGGGTGCAAACGGGGCATCCTCGGGCATGCGAAGGAACACGAACGAGAACGCGATCATCCCCGTGGAGATGAGAATCACCGACCAGACCGGTCCCACCCACGGAGCGGGAATCAGGAACAGGATGTCCCAATCGAAAAGCCCCGAAGGCCACCCGATGGCGGCGCGAAGCCACACGTAATAGAAAATGTCCCAGGCGCCGAACGTAAGGAGGAATGCTCCCATCCTGCGCAGACCGCCTCGCCCGGAAAGAAAGGAAACGAAAATCAGCATCGCGACCGTCGCGGCTTCCCGGGCGATCTCGATCGTGAGCAGCGGGGGGGGAAGATCCTTCATGGGGAAGATTTCTACCTCCCCGAGAACCCGGCGGAGGTAGACGACGACCGCCGCCTCGGCGAACGCCATCGCGGCGGCGAAAAGGACCAGCAGGGCGCCGGTCCGCCTCATCTCCCTTTTGCTGCTTCGCCCGAGAGCACCGTGCATGTGGAGGAGCCGCGCGCCACCGTTTTTCCGGCCTCGTTCGTCACGTCGAACTCCACCATGCCGACCGTCCTTCCCCTGTGCGTCACCTTCGCTTTAGCCGTCAATTTCTCGTCGAAAACGGGTCTCAGGAAATTGACCTTGAGTTCAAGGGTCGTGAACGATTCGCCCGGCCCGAGAGTCGTTGCGAACGCGTATCCCATCGCGAGGTCCGCGAGGTCGCACAGGATCCCGCCGTGGACCGTCCCCATCGGGTTGTGATGGCGCTTGTCGGCTTTCATCTCCAGTACTGCTTCGCCGCCTCCGAACGACAGCGAGCGGATCCCCACGAGGACGGCCACCGGCGGCGTCTTCATCTTTTCCTTCATCCGATCCGAAAAGGCCTGCTCCATTTCCCCCCCGTCGCCTTCTATTTGATCCGGTCAAGCAGCGCCGGTCCGAAGAGGATCCAGAAGTAATCCGACGTTTCCCGGGCGTAAAGCTTTTCCGCGCCCGCCATGTTCTCACCCGCAAGTCTCCCCTGCTTTATGGCGCTGCGCAATCCGAAATTGATCCTGCTGTGCCCGCTCCCCCAGTCGAAAAGCTCGGCGCAGTCGCCGGCGGCGTAGATGTTCGGAACGTTCGTTCTAAGACGGTCGTCCACGAGAATCCCGGCTCCCGTCTCCACCCCGCTGCCGGCAAGAAATCCTGTCGAAGGCGACCGCTCGTTCGCGATCACGACTGCATCGCAACGGACCGGTGGGCCGCCGACGGTCGGAACGGCCTCGAGACCTCCTGCGACCTCACGCAGTTCGGCGATGTCATGTCCGTCGAGTATCCTTACGCCGGTGTTCCTGACCGAATCGAGGATGTTGGCTTCCAGTTCCCCCCCGATCGGGTAGCCGTGGCGTGGTTTGTCGGAACGGAACCAGACCACGCCGTTTCCCCGTTTCCGCAGGGCGCTGCTCGTAACGATCGCGAGAAACCCCGGCCCGCACACCGCAACGGTCCCCCGCGGCGGGACACGCTCGAGGATCTTCAACGTGTCTTCCAGTGAATCGAACGGCAACACCGACGGGTGGCCGATCCGCAGCGCGGGCGGAATGCCGGGCTTCCCGCCGGTCGCCACTAGAAGGACGTCGTACGCCGACCCGGTTCCGTCGGAAAATACAACACGATTTCCCGCGGTATCGAGCTTCGAAGCGCGCATCCCGAGGCGGACGTCGATCCCCAGTTCCGAAAGGTCGGCGGCCTGAGGCTCTGAAATCGCGGCGCGTCCCACCCGGCCCGCGATCAACTCGGTCAGCAACGGTCTTGAATACGGCGGGTCCCGCTCCTCCGTCGCGATTACGATTCCGGCATTCGGATCTTTCCCGCGGATGGCCTTCGCGGCGGCGACACCGGCGGGACCGCATCCCAGAATGAGATATCTCATCGGAATCCCCCTCGGCATGATCGTTTTTCAAGGAGTGATCGCACAATATATGATGCCGCTTCAGTCGAGCCGTTTCCTGAACCGGAGCGATGCGATGGTCAGCAGGGAGACCCCGAAACCCGCCATGGCAAGCGCCTCCGGCCAAAGGACCCCGATCCCGCTTCCCTTGAGGAAGATCCCGCGGATGACGGTCGCATAGTAACGAAGCGGGACGGCGTAGGTGACGTACTGGATCGCGGCGGGCATGTTCTCTATCGGAAAAAGCAGCCCGGACAAGTAGACCATCGGCGTCATCAGAAGGAACCCGGAGGCCATCATCGCCTGTTGCTGCGTGCGGACGAGGGTCGACACGAGGAGGCCCAGGCCCAACGTCGTAAGGAGGAACAAACATGTAAGAAGAACAAGGAGGATAAAGGACCCGCGAAGAGGCACGCGGAAATGCCATACGGCGATGGAAGTCACCAGAAGGAGATCGACGATTCCGATGACAGCGAAAGGAAACAGTTTCCCGACGATCAGCTGCCACGATCGGATCGGGGTCACGATCACCTGCTCCATGGTGCCGATCTCCTTCTCGCGGACCACTCCCATGGATGCCATGACCATCGTCATCACCATGATGACCATCGCGAGGATCGCCGGGACATAGAACCAACGGCTCTTCAGATCGGGGTTGTACCAGGTGCGGGGCACAAGCTCGACGGCAGCAAGCCGCGACATCGCCCCGGGGCCGGCGAGGTTTCCGATCCTGTTTCGTATCAACACGCCGCTTTTTTCGGAAATTATCCGTGAAGCGTAGCCCAATCCCACGACCGCCGAGTTGGAATCGCTGCCGTCGGCGATCAACTGGACGCGCGGGGACCTCCCCGCCGCCGTCTCCTTTCCGAAACCCGGTGCGATGACGAGCGCCACCTGCGCGCGCCCGTCGACCAGCCATCGCTCGACAGCCGCCGTGCCGTCCTCGTATCCGGCCAACACGAAATACCCCGATCCGGTGAACCGTTCCGCCAGTTCGCGGCTTGCAGCCGTCCGATCCTGGTCGACGAGGAGAAGCGGGATACCGGAGACATCCAGGTTCGCGGCATATCCGAAAAGGACAAGCTGGATTGCGGGCGCGATGAAAATCATCGGAAGGATTTTCCTGTCCCGCCGCAACTGGAGGAATTCCTTGACGATGACCTGTAGAAGGATTCGCATGACTATGCCTCTTCACGCCTCAACCGCAGGGATGCGATCAGCATGACCGCGGCGGCGTAGATCCCGAGGAAGAGCATCTGCTTCCCGTACGGTCCGAGGCCCGCGCCCTTGAGAATGATCCCCCGCAGGACGATCAGGAAATATCTCGCCGGCACCGCGTAGGTCACCCACTGGAGCGCCTGGGGCATCGAGCGGATCGGGAATATGAAGCCGGACAAAAGAATTGCCGGAAGCATCGAGGTGATAAGCCCCATCTGGAACGCCATGGCCTGCGAATCGGAAACGCTGGATACGAGGAGTCCCCATCCGAGCGCTCCGACGAGGTAGAGGAGGGTCGCAAGGAACAGGTCGAGATATGGGCCCCGGATCTCCACGCCGAAAAGGAACCTCGCCGCCGCCAGGATGGAAAGAGCCGCAACCAGCGAGATTCCGAGGAAAGGAGCGCATTTTCCGAGGATAAGCTGGACGGTCCCGAGCGGAGCCGTCCGGAGCTGCTCCATCGTTCCCCGCTCCTTCTCACGGACGATGGAAAGGGCCGTGGAGAGGACGGCCGTGAGCATCAGGATGAATCCGATCAGACCCGGCACCAGGAAATATGTGGAACGAAGCTCGGGGTTGTACCATACCCTTGGCTCATAAGCGATGGACGGGACGGCCGCCCTTCCCGCCTCCGTGAACCGGTCGTGCATGATCGCTACGTTGGTTTCCGCGACAAGCGAAGAGGCATAACCGAGGATCGTGGATGCGGTGTTGGCGTCGCTTCCGTCGAGAAGAAGCTGCACGCGGGCCGTCCTTCCTGCGTCGAGGGACCGGGAGAAATCCTCCGGGATGACGAGAACGGCCTTGGCGAGCCTTCGTTCCGTGATCGCGTCCAGGTCGGCCCCCGCGGGCAGGTACGCTGCAAGATCGAAATACGTGGAGTTGGTGAACGATGCGATCAGCTCCCTGCTCCTGGCGCTCTTGTCCAGGTCCTGCACGGCCAGCGCCACGTGCCTGACATCGAAATTCACGGCATACCCGTAGAGGAGGAGCATCAACAAGGGGACCCCAAGCAGCATGACGAGGCTTAAAGGGTCGCGGCCCGCCTGCCGCATCTCCTTGACGGCGATCGCCCGGGTTTTCCTCATTTGCCGTTTCCCCCCGCCGCCCATCGGGTTTCCTCTTCATCGACGTGGTGAATGAAAATATCCTCCAGGGAGGGCGAAATCGGCTCGGCGGTTGCTGGGGAGTTCCCATCCCGTTCAAGCGTCTCGACGACAAGCCGGCGCCCCGCTTCAGGGTCGCGGACGACTATGTGGATCTTCGTTCCGAAAATCGAAGTCTTGATAACCCACTCGCACCCGCCCAAACGCTCCAGGGCTTCCACCGGCCTCGGACAGGAAACTTCGAGCACCGCCTTCCCGGCGAAAATGCCCTTGAGCTGCGAGAGCGAACCAAGCGCCACGAGCCTGCCGGCGTGCATCAGCGCAAGTCGGTCGCAGTACTCGGCCTCGTCGAGGTAATGCGTGGTCACGAAAACCGTAACCCCTTCGGCGGCCATCCTGTCGATCAATTGAAAGAACATCCTGCGTGAAACAGGATCGACTCCCCCGGTGGGTTCGTCGAGGAAGAGGACGCGGGGCCGGTGCAGGACGGCGCAGGCGAGCGCCAGCCGCTGTTTCCAGCCGCCCGGCAGACTGCGTGTAAGGAGGTCCTCTTTGCCTTCGAGCCCCGCCATTTCCATCGCCCATCGTTCCCGCCCGGCCTGCGCTTCTCCCTGCAGCCCGTAAACGCTGCCGAAGAAACGCAGGTTCTGGCGCACCGTGAGGTCCTCGTACAGGGAAAACCGCTGGCTCATGTAGCCGATGACGCGCTTCACGCTTTCGGGATCTTTCGCGACGTCGATGCCGAGAACGTGGGCGGAGCCGGAAGAGGGCGCAAGGAGACCGCAAAGCATCCGTATGGCGGTGGACTTCCCCGCGCCGTTGCTTCCGAGGAAACCGAAGATCAGCCCTTCATCGACGGAGAACGTCAGGTCGTCGACCGCCCGGAAATCGCCGAATCGCTTGCAAAGGTTTTTCACATCGACGGCGGTCGTCATCGTTTGCGAAATTTCCCCTCAACCCGCTTCGCGGACCGCTCCCGGGGAGCGGAGCCGGGAGATGAAGATGTCCTCGAGCGAAGGCTCCACGGGACGCGCCGAGTCCACCTCTATGCCCCCCGCGGACTGAAGCGCCGCGGACAGTCGCGTTGCGGCAGGCGGAGCCTCCGCCGAAGGGACGCCGGGAAGGAAGGCATGAAGGCGCTCGCCGAAGGATTCCGCCTCCGCGACCCCGTCCAGCCCGCGCAGGAGCTCCAGCGCCCGGCGCTTCGGACGGGCCAGAATCTCAATGATGATTCCCTGCAATCCTTTTCTCAGCTCGTCCGGGGCATCCAGCGCCAGCAGACGGCCGCGGTCCATGAGAGCGACGCGATGGCACCGTTCCGCTTCGTCGAGATAGGGGGTCGTCATAAGGATCGTCAACCCCTCCTGCCGGAGCCTCGCGAGCAGTCTCCAGAAGTCCCGGCGCGACACGGGGTCCACGCCCGCCGTCGGCTCGTCCAGCACGAGCAGTTCGGGCGTGTGAATCAGGGTGCATGCCAGCGCGAGCTTTTGCTTCATCCCACCGGATAGCCGGTCGGCAAGGCGCCCGCGAAACGGGGTCATCCGCACCATGTCGAGAAGTTCGTCCCGCCGCGCCTGCCATCCGCGTACACCGTGGATATCCGCGAAGAACGCGATGTTCTCGTCCACAGAGAGGTCGCCGTAGAGGGAGAATCGCTGGGAGAGGTAGCCGATCCTGGCAGTCAATTTCCTTTTTTCGCGGACCGGGTCGAGCCCGCAGGTGCGGACGGTTCCCGCGTTTGGCGGGAGCAGACCGATTGCGACCCTCAGCGTGGTCGTCTTGCCCGCTCCGTCCGGGCCGATGAGGCCGAACATCTCTCCCCGGCGCACGTCCATGGTGATTCCGTCGACTGCCGTCACCGTCCCGTAGCGCCTGGACATGTTATCGATCTGGACCACGGCATCCGCGCCGCCCACGACCCTACCCCTTCGCCGGAATCCGGGCCTCGGCGGGCATGCCCGGCTTGAACAGCCCGTCCCCGTTTTCAAGGCCCACCTTGACCTTGTAGACGAGTTTCACCCGTTCGTCCCTTGTCTGGACGTTCTTCGGGGTGAATTCGGCCTTCGGGGAGACATAAGTGACCTTGCCTTTCCTCTTCTGGCCCGCGTCCGTGACAACTTCGACCTCCTGGCCGACGCGGATGCGGCCAAGGTCGGGCTCCGCAATGTATATCGTCAGCCAGGCGTCCGCAAGGTCGGTCACGACGAGCAACGGCGTCCCGGCGGATATCAGCTCCCCCTGCTCCGCCACCTTCCCGGTCACGAACCCGGCAAGGGGGCTTGTCACCGTCGCGTCTTCCATTTGCTGCCGGATCTGCGCGATGCGCGCCTCGGCGGCGGCAAGCCGCGCCCGCGCCGCGTCGATCTCCTCCTTCCTGAACCCCGCCTTGAGACGCCGCAGCCTCTCCTTCTCTCCTTCCAGGGTTTTCGCGGCGACATCGCGCTGCGCAAGGGCGTCGTCCCGGGATTTCACCGTCCCGGAGCCAGTGTCCAGGAGCCCCTGCCTCCGGCCAAGCTCCTTCTGCTTCCCATCCAGGTCGGCTTCCGCCGCGGCCACCCTTGCCTCCGCCTGGGCTATGTCTTCCTTCCGCTCTCCGGCAAGCCGCAGGGCCAGGTCGGCTTTCGCCTGGTCGCGCTCCGCGAGCGTTGCGCCGAGGGAAAGGCGAAGATCCACAGTGTCTATCCGTGCGACGACCTGCCCCGGCGCCACCACGTCGCCTTCCTTCAGGGGCAGTTCCTTCAGTTTTCCCCCGACCTTGCTCGAAATACGCACGTCCGTCGCTTCGACATGGCCGGAGGCCGCGATCAGCGTTTCGTCCTTTTTCCCGCCGCAGGCTGCCGCCGCGATCGCGACGGCAATTACCGCCGCTACGACTAATGCGCTTCGCATATCGACTCCCCCTTGGCTGTCAACACTCAGAGCCACTTCTTCCTGCGGAAGTAGTACAGCATCCCCGCTGCGATGGCGCCCATGACGAACAGGACAACCGGATAGCCGTATTTCCAGTGGAGCTCCGGCATATTGTACGGGGACGCCTGCGGGTCGAAGTTCATCCCGTAGATGCCGACGACGAACGTCAAGGGGATGAAGATCGTCGCGATCACGGTGAGCACCTTCATGATTTCGTTCATCCGGTTCGATACGGACGACATGTACTCGTCTACGATGCCCGACGCCGTCTCGCGGTGCGTCTCCACCATGTCCATCACCTGCACGGTATGGTCGTAGCAGTCCCTCAGGAATACCTTCGTCTCCTGCCGCACCAGTGGGGATTCCTCGCGCAGCAGCTCGTTCATCGCGTCCCTTGCGGGCCACACCGCCCGTCGTATCTCGAGTATCCGTTTTTTCACACGGTGTATCTCCCGCAATGTCTCGGGTACGGGATGGCGGATCACCCTTTCCTCCAGTTCCTCTACTTCGTCCCCCAGTTTTTCGAGGGACGGGAAGTAGGCGTCGATCACGGCGTCGCAGAGGGCGTAGGCGAGGAAATCCGCCCCCTCGTTCCTTATGAACCCCGTCCCCTTGCGGATCCGTTCGCGGATCGGCTCGAAGCAGTCCCCGGGCCGTTCCTGGAACGTCACCACCACGCGCTCTCCCAGGAATATGCTCACCTGCTCCGGGCTTTCCGGGTAGCGGACTTCGCGAAGGACGATGAGAAGGTTCCCCTCATACAGCTCCACCTTGGGCCTTTGGGGAACGTTCAGGACGTCTTCGAGCGCCAGCGGGTGGAATCCGAACCGCTCCCCTATCGCCCTCACCGCCGACGGATCGGAAAGGCCGCGGACATCGATCCAAAGAACGCCTGCTGCGGGAGCGGAGACTGACGGGATTTCCCCGGCGGGAAGAATCCTCTCCTCGAAAGCCGCCCGGTCGTACTTGATGAGTGCGATCCGCACCGGGCCGGTACCGGCTTCAGCGTGGGCCGCAAGGGTTCCCGGCATCGTGCCGGGGGGATGCCACCGCTTCCTCCGTTTGCCGGCCACAGTCGCACCTCCCCGTTTTCGTTTTTTCTCTTATATCCCAATCGGCATTTTGCACCAAGATCCACTGCTTGACCCGCAAGGTTCATGGGATGTGTCCGACGACGCCTCCGGATGGAACAGGAACATGGGCAGACGCGGGGTGCAGACCCGGGGTTGCGGCCATTCCCGGCCGCGTGGAATAATCAGGGGAAATCCGCAGGTGAAAGTTTTTAAGAACGTCCCTGTTTTTAAGTGCCGGTTTTTTGTACATGGCGTGAGCCTGAATACTCGCGTGTCGGGAGAGGGATCCGTGATGGGTCAGCGTTCCCACAAAGGCATCGCCGTCATCCTGCTCCTGTTCGTCTTCCTCGCGCTTATCGCCTACAGCTGCGCAGTAAACCCCGTCACGGGAAGGTCCGAGCTCTCCATCGTATCGTTCTCGGAGCAGGAGGAGATCGCTCTCGGCGCGAAGGCGTATACGCCCGCCGTCCAGCAGCAGGGAGGCTTCTACCGGGACCGGGCGCTTGAAGAGTACGTCCAGTCCGTCGGGATGCGGCTCGCCCGCGTCTCCCACAGGCCGAACCTGAACTATCGCTACCGGGTGCTCAATTCCTCCGTTCCCAATGCGTTCGCGCTTCCCGGCGGCTTCATCGTGATCAACCGGGGACTGCTCGTCCACCTGAAGAGCGAGGCGGAGCTGGCGGCGGTCCTTGGACACGAAACCGGGCACGTCACGGCGAAACATTCGCTTGCGGGTTATCAGCGGGCGATGGCCGCCAACCTGCTGCTCACGGGGATATCGGCCGCGGCGGGAAAAAGGGCCGGTGTGATGGAGGTCTCGAGCATCACCACATCGCTCCTCGAAAACGGGTTCTCCCGCGACCAGGAGCGGGAAGCCGACTGGCTGGGGATCGACTACATGGTGCGTGCGGGATACAACCCGGAAGGGGCGATCCGGCTTCAGGAATACTTCTACCGCGAGCTCGAAAAGGGGAAGAACCCCATGTTCGTTGAGGGGCTCTTCCGCACCCACCCGTTTTCCAGGGAACGGCTGGACAACGCACGCGCGAGGATCGCGGAGCGGTACCCGGACACCGTGCGCAATCCGAACTACACTTTCAACGAAACGGCATTCATGCGAAGCACCGCGGACATCCGGGAAGTGCAGAAGTCATACGACATCGCCGACGAAGGGGACAAGCGCCTGAAAGAGAAAAAATACGGCGAAGCGCTCGACAGGTACCGGGAAGCTGTCTCGCGGCAACCGGAGCAGGCCCCGCTCCACTCGTCCGCGGGGCGAGTGTACCTGATCCAGAAGAACTACCCTGCCGCGGAGAATTCCCTGCGCCGGTCGATCCAGCTCGACGGCGAGTTCTTCGAGCCGCACTTCCTTTTCGGCGTGCTTCGGTACCAGCAGAGGGACTATCGGGGAGCTATCCCGGAGCTTTCGAGAAGCATGGACCTGTTGCCCACGAAGCAGGCGGCGGGGTACCTGTCCAAGTCATACGAAGCGATCGGCGACAAGCAAAACGCGAAAAAGTACGCCGACATGGCGAAATAGTCCGCGCCCCGTCTCGCCCTACCTTTTACCGGACAGCGATTGCATCTTCCGGTCGATCGAGCGAATCTCGTTCTGAATGGAATTCCGTTCCGTTATAAGTTTCTGCCACTCCTGCTTTCGCTCCAGGTAGAAGGAACGCGCCTGCCGCTTGCGGTCCTTTGCATGGCGGATCGAGTCGCGCTCTGAACTGATCCTGTCGTTCAGCCGCTTGATCTCCGCGGAAATCCGGCCGGCATCTCCACGCGAGGATCCTCTCGGCATCGCATCGCGCTGAGATTGGAGCTCGTCCCGCTTGTCGCCGAGGTCCTGGATAGACTGGAGAGACCTTTCGATGGCGGAATCCTCCGAATCGAGGAGCCAGTTCATCCGCCCCTCTTCATCCGCCATTCCCTTTTCCGTCGCTGCGATCCGATCGTCGAGGGCGTCCCGCCGGTCCAGCAAACGGTCCCGCTTCTCCTTCAATTCCTCGATCGCCTTCCGATCTGCCTGCATGCGGACATCTTCCTGCATTTCCCGCAGTTCCGCACGGCGCGCCCGGCCTTCCGCACGCAGCCGGTCGTGGGACGCTTTATCAAGGATCGCCGGCCGGACTTCCATTCCAACGCGGATTTTGGCGTAGGCGTCCCCGGAAAGGGGCTGGCTCCAGAAACGCTTCTCGAAGATTTCGTACGGATAGATCAGGACGATTCCGTTATCCGCGGAAACCTGGAAATCGCTGTCGCGGGTAACACCGTTGTCGGAACCAAGCGGTATGGATACCGCGTACGAAGTGTCGTTTTTCACATCGACCGCCGGTCCCGCCGCGAATGCGAAGGAAAGGGCCGCGCAAAGCACCGCAGTCGCGAGAAGCATGGGAATCGCTCGTTTCATGCACATTTGAGTTCCTCCCGCGGACGGGAATTCGATATCCGGGTCTTTTATGCTTCGATTATAATAGTAAGGTTATCTATCAGGTGCCATTGGGCGTTTTCTGCGTTACCGCCCTTTATCTATGGAAAGGATACATCTTGGCCAAGGAAGAATTCATCCCGAAATGGATCGCCTGGGAAGTCACCGGGCGTTGCAACCTCAACTGCATACATTGCCGCGCCGCTTCTTCCATGTTCTCGCATGACACCGATTTCACGACGGATGAAGCGAAGAAGCTCATCGACGACATAACCTCCTTCTGCAGCCCCGTTCTCGTGCTTTCGGGAGGGGAACCGCTCCTTCGCAAGGACCTCTTCGAGATCGCCAAATACGGGACCGAAAAAGGCTTGCGCATGTGCATCGCCACGAACGGGGTCCTGGTTACCGACGAGGTATGCGAAAAGATGAAGGAGGCCGGGATAAAGATGGTTTCCCTGTCCCTGGACGGGTCGACGGCCGCCGTCCACGACGACTTCAGGAAGCAGCAGGGCGCGTTCGAAGCGACACTGAAAGCCGCGGAAACTTTCCGGCGGAACGATGTCCCGTTCCTTGTCAACTCCTCCTTCGCGAAGCGCAATCAGCACGACATCGCCGCCACGTACAAGCTGGCCAAGGAAATCGGCGCCAAGGCGTGGTACATGTTCATGATCGTCCCCACCGGGCGGGGGAAGGAGATCATGGACGAGCTGATCAGCAAGGAAGATTACGAGAAGATTTTGGAATGGCACTATCAGATGGAGAAGGACGAGACGGACCTGCTCGTGCGGCCCACGTGCGCTCCGCACTATTACCGGGTGCGCCTGCAGAAAATGAAAGAGGAGGGGCATCGCTTCTCCCCGAGGTCGCTCACATTTTCGACCGGCGGCGGAAAGGGATGCATCTGCGCGCAAACGATCGCCTTCATCGACTCGAAGGGGAACGTCCAGCCCTGCTCCTATTTCCCGGTCGTCGCGGGGAACGTCAAGAAGCAGTCGTTCAAGGAGATCTGGGACCATTCCGAGTTGTTCGAGTCGCTGCGCGCCTTCGAAAAGTACAAGGGGCGGTGCGGCGAGTGCGAGTACCTGAACGTCTGCGGCGGCTGCCGCGCGCGCGCCGACGCGGTGCTGGAGGACTATCTCGAGGAGGAGCCGTTCTGCGGCTACGTCCCGCTCAAAACGCGGAAGCGCCTCTCCGAAACCGTCGCCGCCGTCAAGCAGCCCGCGGAGAAATAACTTGCACTTAAAAACGGGGACGTTCTTAAATCAAAAACAGGGACGTTCTTAAAAAGTCTTTATCAATAAAATACAACGAATAGCATCGTCGAATTCCAGGAATGTCATTACGTTACAGTAAGGGTTGCGAGTTTTTAAGAACGTCCCTGTTTTTGATTTAAGAACGTCCCCGTTTTTAGGATTCAAGGAGAGGTGAGAATGGGCGATTACAGGTTTCTGAAGGCATGCCGGCGGGAGCCGGTGGACGTCACCCCCGTGTGGATCATGCGACAGGCCGGGAGATACCTTCCGGAATACCAGGAAGTGCGCGGAAAGAACTCGTTCCTCACGATGTGCAAGACTCCCGAGCTCGCGGCCAGGGTGACGATTCAGCCGGTCGAACGGCTCGGGGTGGATGCCGCCATTCTCTTTTCCGACATCCTTATTCCCGTGGAGGCGATGGGAGTGCCGCTGGAATTCCACGAAGGGAAGGGGCCGCTTCTCGGGAAAGAGATCCGGTCGCAGGCGGATGTTGATTCGCTCGCCGTGCCGGATCCGGTCGAGAAAGTCCCCTTCGTGATGGAGGCGATCCGGATCCTGCGGA
Source organism: Deltaproteobacteria bacterium (assembly GCA_016218975.1). Classification (NCBI taxonomy): domain Bacteria; kingdom Pseudomonadati; phylum Myxococcota; class Myxococcia; species Deltaproteobacteria bacterium. The sequence continues at coordinate 46,607 of JACRCO010000034.1, read as the reverse complement.
AGGCGTTCGAAAACAAGGTCCCACTTATAGGATTCTCCGGCGCCCCGTTCACCCTTTGCTCCTACATCGTGGAAGGCGGGACATCGCGCAACTTCATCAAACTCAAGACACTCATGTATCAGGCTCCGGAAGTGTACCGGTCGCTTATGGGGAAGATCACGCGCACGGTGATCGCATATCTGAAAGCCCAGATCGAAGCCGGCGCGCAGGCTGTCCAGATCTTCGACACATGGGCCGGCATCCTGAATCCCGGCGATTACGAAGAGTACGCCCTCCCGTATACCCGGCAGGTGGTCGAGGGGATCCGGGGCGGAAACGTTCCCATCATCCATTTCGCGAACGATTGCGCAACGCTGCTGCCTTCGATCAAGACGCTTGACGTGGACGTGGTCGCCGTCGACTGGCGCATCCCTCTGGACGTCGCGGCCGTCATCGTAGGAAAGGAAGCCGCGCTGCAGGGAAACATGGACCCGACGATGCTTTTCCATCCGCCGGAGAAAATCGACGATTGCGTGAGAGACGTCCTTTCTCGGGGGGAAGCGGCTGCATCCCACATCTTCAACCTCGGTCACGGGATACTGCCGCCCACCAATCCGGAGCACGCCGTCGCCATGGTCGAGGCGGTCCACCGGTTCGGCAGGAAATCGTAAGGTTAGCGATTCCCGGGAGGAAGTCCGCCCATGCCCCTTGCGTCATCGCCGCCGCTCACAGGCGTCGTGCTGCTTAACATGGGGGGGCCGGACAGTCTCTCCGCCGTCCGGCCGTTCCTTGCGAGACTATTCTCCGACCGGGACCTTATCCGTCTCCCGCTCGCTCCGGTTTCCCAACCGCTGTTCGCGTGGATCGTCTCCGGGATTCGCGCGAGAAAGGTGAAGCGATATTACGAGGAGATCGGCGGAAGCTCTCCCATAGGGACCTTCACGGAACTACAGCGGGCGGCGCTCGAAGAGGCTTTGCGGACGACGGCGGGAAATTTCCGCGTCTACGTGGGAATGCGCTACTGGTATCCCCTTTCCAAACACGCGGTGCTGGAAATGAAGGAGGACGGTGTCGCGCGTGCGATCGCTCTCCCTTTGTACCCGCAATATTTCTCTGCGACCACGGGGTCGAGCTTGAAAGACCTGGCGGCGTGGACGCGTTGGGCCGGTGCTTCCTTCCCCGTCCGGGAAATCCGGTCCTACCCGGACCATCCGGGATATATCGCCGCATTGTCGGAAAAGATCGAGGAGACGCTTTCGGGCACCGGTCCGGTGGGAAGGCACCTCCTGTTCAGCGCGCACGGAATACCGAAATCGTTCGCGGACGAGGGGGATCCATACCCATCGGAAGTGGAGCGGACGGTCGCGGCGGCGATGCGCAACTTTCCGGGCATCCCCCATTCCATCTCTTACCAGAGCCGGGCCGGGCGGGCGCAGTGGCTGGAGCCGGACACCGTTTCCGAAGTAGTGCGGCTGGGACGGGAAGGAGTCCGCACGCTGGTCGTCGTCCCCGTAAGTTTCGTCTCGGATCATATCGAGACGCTCCATGAGCTCGACATTCGGCTGAAAAGCACGGCGCTCTCTTCCGGCATCGGCACTTTTTTACGGGTTCCGTCGTTGAACGACTCACCCGCGTTCATCGGGGCCTTGAAGGATATCGTCCTTTCCGCCGCGGCGGAAGGGTAGGAAGGATCGTTTCATGGCGCGCATAGCAATCATCGGGGCGGGCATATCGGGCCTATGCACCGCCCATTTTCTCGTAAAGATCCTTTCCGCCGAAAAACGGGAGGCGGAGATTCTTATCTTCGAGGCCGAAGATGTTCCGGGCGGGAAGATGCGCACCATTCGCGAAAACGGGTTCGCGATGGAATGGGGGCCCAACGGCTTCCTCACCAACAAGCCGTACTCCCTGGAACTCGTGAAGGAGCTGGGGATGGAAAACCGGCTCGCCCGTTCGTCGGACCTGGCGAGGAAGCGCTTCATCTTTTCGGGCGGCAGGCTTCACCGCCTCCCCGAGACTCCACAAGCGTTCTTCGCCTCCGGACTTCTCTCCCTGCCGGGACGGTTGCGGATCCTGGGAGAACCGTTCGCCCCGCCTCCTCCCGTTGACGTTGACGAGTCGCTGGGGGATTTCGCACGGCGGCGGCTGGGGACGGAGGCGCTCGAAAAACTGCTCGATCCGATGGTGACCGGAATCTTCGCGGGGGACCCGGACAGGATGTCGCTTCGAAGCTGCTTCCCCGTGATTCACGACCTGGAACGGAAATACGGCGGGCTCGTAAAGGGAATGATCTCCCTTCAACGGGAACGGAAAAAGGCAGGGGAGAAGCGGGAGATGTCGGCGGGGCCGGGCGGCGTCCTCATGTCGTTCGACACCGGGGCCCAGGCGATCGTCGACGTCCTTGCCGACCGCCTCGCCGACGGGCTGCACACGGGCGTCTCCGCACAAAGCGTGAAGGTACGCGACGGGAAGTTCCTGCTTTCCATCGTCGAAAGGGGGCAGCGCGGGGAACTCGACACCGATGCACTGGTGATGGCGACGCCCGCATACTCCGCCGCGGCGGCGCTTGGGCCGCTCGATCCCTCCCTTGCGGAAGCTTTGACCGCCATCCCATATTCGCCGATTTCGGTGGTGGCCCTGGGTTATGAACAGGACAGGCTCGAAAATCCGCTGGACGGCTTCGGTTTCCTTATCCCGAGGGGGGAGAAACGGAAGATACTGGGCGCCCTTTGGGACTCCAGCGTCTTTCCGAACCGCGCACCTCAGGGGAAAGCGCTGATACGTGCGATGGTCGGCGGGGTGCGGAACCCCGAGCTCGCCGAGCTTCCCGGCGAGGAGCTGATCGCGCTCACCCGGTCGGAGCTCGCCGTGACTATGGAGATCTCCGCAGACCCGATTCTCTCCCGCGCCTTCTTCCACGAAAAGGGGATTCCGCAATATCTCGTCGGGCACGGTAAGCTCCTGGACCGCATCGACGCACGTCTGGCCGCCTTTCCCGGACTTTACCTTAACAGCAACGCCTACCGGGGGATCGCGCTGAACGATTGCGTCCTGCAATCCCGGCTCACCGCCGAGCGGATCGCAAGGGATCTTTACTCCGCCAAGGCGTAACGAGGGGAGAAACCGGCATGGCGCATCTCGGAAACGGGCAAGGAGTGTACGGCAGGCTTCAAAAACGGCTCGACGCTTATCCGATCGGCGCACCGCCCGCCCCGGCGCTTTACGAAATCCTCAAGCGGCTCTTTTCCGGTAAGGAGGCGTTCGTCGCCTCCAGGATGCCGGTAGGGTTCGTGGACCTGAAAGGAATCGCAAGGCGAACAAGGATGAAGGAGGCGGAGCTTCTTCCCCTGCTGGAAACGATGGCGGGAAAAGGGCTCGTAATGGACTTCACCCGCGACGGAAAGACGCGATACATCCTGTCCCCGACGCTTCTCGGTTTCTTCGAGTTCGCCTTCATGCGGGTCCGCGAAGACATCCCCCAGAAGGAACTGGCGCATTTCATGGTGGAGTACGTCCACGAAGCGCCGGATTTCGTCCGGTCGATCTTCGCGGGGAAGGTGCAGCCCGGCCGGGCGCTTGTCCATGAAACAACGGTCGGGACGGAAGACCTGCCTCGCGTACTGGATCACGATCGCGCGGCTCATCTCATCAGCGAAGCGAGGCTCTGCGCCGTCTCTCTTTGCTACTGCCGGCACGTGATGGAGCATGAGGGTAAATCGTGCGGGAAGCCGATGGAGGTCTGCACGACCTTCAACGGCGGCGCCGATTTCCTGGTCCGGCGCGGGCTCGCCCGGAAGATTTCCAGGGAAGAGGCGACCGATATCTTCGCGGCGACGCGGGAAGCCGGGCTGGTCCACATCGTCGACAACGTGAAGAAGAAGCCCGCCTTCGTCTGCCACTGCTGCGGCTGCTGCTGCGGGATGCTTTCCGCGATCAACCGGTTCAAGGTCTTCGGGGCGGTGGTGACTTCCCCCTTTCTCGCGGCCATCGACGGGGAGAAATGCGCCGGTTGCGGGCTATGCGCGAAGCGGTGCCCGATCGGGGCGATCTCTATAGAGGGTACGGGACACCAGGCGAAGGTTTCCGTGGACAAGCGGGCCTGCCTGGGGTGCGGCGTGTGCAAGCCGGCGTGCGCGAAGGATGCGCTACGGATGGCCCCCCGGAAGGAAAAAATCCTCGTGCCCGAGGACGCCTGGCACCGGACGGTCCTCATGGCGATCGAACGCGGGAAGTATCAGAATTTCATTTTCGGCGAACTCGATCGCCTCGATCACGCCGCCCTGCGGGCCGTAACCCGTATCCTCATCTCCCTGCCGCCCGTCAAGAAAGCGCTCCTCGCGAAGCAGGTCGACTCGCAATACCTCCAGGCGCTTCTGGACTAAGTTCGTGAAGCCGATCGCGGCGTTCGTCCCTATATCGGGATCTACCGGTTCGATCCTGCTGGAAACGCAGCGCCCGGATGTGCGCGAGCGGTATTCCTACATTCTGAGCGCACCGCAAAAAATATTGACCTCATCCCGCATGGAAGACGTCGTGCCCGCCGTCGAAGAAGCCGCGGCATGGCAGGCCGGGGGCTTCCCCGTCGCCGGCTACCTGTCCTACGAAGCGGGGTATGCGCTGGAGGAGGCCCTGGCTTCCGAAGGACAAGCTTCCTATCCATTTCCGCTGCTGTGGTTCGGCGTATATCCGGGTTTCCTGAGATTCGATCACCTGAGCGGAAGATGGGAAGCGGGGGGTCCGTCACCCCCGGATTTGCCCGCAACATGCAGCGACACGGCGCTGCCGGAGCCTTTCCATGGATCTCTCGATCCCCGTTTCTCCCTCCCGGAGAAGGAATATATCCGTAAAGTGGAAGAGATTCGGAGTTCCATCGCAAGGGGAGAAGTGTACCAGGCGAACCTGACGGGAAAGTTCGCTTTCCGGTTCTCCGGCGATCCGTTTTCACTTTACCTGAGACTGCGCGCCGCGCAGCCTGTGCCGTACGGCGCATTCCTCCGCACGGAAAATTCCTGCGTCGTCTCCCAGTCGCCGGAGCTTTTTTTCCGTGTCCGGGGAGGAAAAATCGAAACCCGTCCCATGAAGGGGACCGCCCCGCGCGGGCTGACGGAAACCGAGGACCGCAAGGCGGCGCGTGCACTCCGGGAGGACCCGAAGAACCGGGCCGAGAACGTGATGATCGTCGACCTGTTGCGGAACGACCTCGGAAAGGTGTGCAAGACCGGAACCGTCCGCGTTTCCCGCCTGTTCGAGGTGCAGCGGTATCGTACCGTTCTCCAGATGGTCTCCACGGTCACGGGGAAGCTGCCAGGACATGCAACGTTCCCGAACTTGCTGCGCGCCCTGTTTCCCTGCGGCTCGGTCACCGGAGCGCCGAAGATCTCCTCGATGCGGTTGCTGCGGCGTCTTGAGCCGACGCCACGCGGGATCTACACCGGCGCGATCGGAATGCTTATGCCGAACGGCGATATGGCGTTTTCCGTGGCGATCCGCACGGTGACGGTGGAAGACGGACGGGCGGAGGCGGGGGCTGGAGGAGGGATAGTCTGGGACTCGGAACCGCACGAAGAGCTGCGTGAGGCGCACCAGAAATGCCGCTACCTCGCGGAGCCGCCAATCGATTTCGAGCTGATCGAAACTCTCCTCTGGTCCCCGGAGTGGGGATTCCGGTTCCTCACCGAACACTTGCAGCGGCTGACCTCTTCGGCAAGGTATTTCGGATTCCGTTTCAGCGGACAGGCCGTCCTCGCGCGGATGGAAGCGTCCATAAAAGGCCGCGACCGGGCGGCGAGAGTCCGCCTCCTGCTCCGGCGTGACGGAGGAGCGAGCGTAAGCCTGTCTCCCGTTCCGGCACGAAGGACCTCGGCAGTTCCCTATCGGATCAAACTATCGGAAGTTACCGTCTCCTCCCGTGATCCGTTCGTACGGCACAAGACGACCAATCGCCGATGGAGAGACGACGAACTGCGGAAAGCGAAGGAAGAAGGGTTTGACGAAGTGCTGTTCCTGAACGAACGGGGGGAGCTGACGGAAGGAGCGATCACCAATCTCTTCGCGGAAATCTCCGGAAAGATCTGCACACCGCCTGCCTCTTGCGGCCTGCTGGAAGGGGTTTTCCGCCGCCGGATTCTTTCAGACCGGACGCTTCGGGCCGCCGAGCGGGTTCTCTTCCCGGAGGACTTGCAGAAAGCGGAAAGGATATTCCTGACCAACTCCGTGCGGGGAATCGTTCCGGCCGCCGGATTCCCTTCCGCCGCTTCCGCTTCCCTCTCTTCCCCTACACGCCGTTCGGCGAAACAAGTATAATTACCGTCGATGCTGACGGCTGACCATCTGAAGGTCGCACAGGTTGCGGAACGGCGGTTCCGCTCTCCAATCAACCTGTCCTCCACCCGCGGTGACCTGCTCGGCGATTTCGTCCCGGACGAGGCGCGGGTCCGGTTCCAGGTGGTGCTAATGCCCGGCGAAGAGGTGCGGGACGACCTTCAATTCGAGAAGGCCGGTCCCCGCGAGCTCCTTGCCTTCAATCCCCCGGATACCCGTGCAGCGATCGTAACCTGCGGCGGGCTCTGCCCGGGAATGAACAACGTGATCCGGTCCCTGTACTATGCGCTGTCCCACAATTACGGCCTCAATGATATATTCGGCGTCCGCTACGGTTACCGCGGATTCAATCTTTCAAACGGGATTCCTCCCGTCCGGATCACTCGGAGCTTCGTGGAAAACATTCACCGTCACGGAGGGACCGCCCTCGGGACTTCCCGTGGACCGGAGGACCCTCGCATAATCGTCGGCCTGCTGGAACGGGAAAAAATACAGCTCCTGTTCTGCATCGGCGGAGACGGGACGCAGAAGGGAGCGCATGCAATCCATGAAGAGGCCGTCCGCCGCGGCTATCCCCTTTCCGTAGTCGGCATCCCGAAGACCATCGACAACGACATCCAGTTCGTCTGGCAGACGTTCGGTTTTTCGACGGCCCTCGAGAAGGCGCGGGATTATATCGGCAGCGCTCACGAAGAAGCCCGGGGGGCGCCGAACGGCGTCAGCATCGTCAAGGTCATGGGCAGGGACGCGGGCTTCATCGCGGCCGGAGCGACGCTCGCAAGCCAGGAAGTGAACATAACGCTCATCCCCGAAATTACCTTCGATCTCGACGGGGCGGGGGGTTTCCTCGAAGTCCTGAAGGACCGCGTCGTCGGAAGGCACCATGCGGTGGTCGTCGTTGCGGAGGGAGCGGGACGCGATCTATTGGGCGGCCCCGTCGGAAAAGACGCCTCGGGAAATCCGAAGTACGCCGATATCGGGATTTTCCTCAGGAACGCCATCACCGTGTTCTTCGACCGGTCCGGCATTCCGATCAACCTGCGCTACTTCGACCCGAGCTACCTGATCCGCAGCGCGCCTGCGAACCTCGAAGACAGCCTGCTATGCGATCAGCTCGCCAGGAACGCGGCGCATGCGGCGCTGGCGGGAAAGACCGACGTCATGGTCGGGTTCTGGCACAACACACACATTCATGTTCCGATACCTACGGTGGTTTCGGGGAAAAAACAGGTAAGCCCGGAGAGCGAACTGTGGACCGCCGTCCTTGCGGCAACGGGACAGCCCGCCCGGTTCGGCGGAAATTCCGCGTAAACGCTTCAGCGAGAACGCGAATCCCTGCCCGCATGCCTATCGAGGATTCTTACCTTCCTGCAGGAGTGCCGCAGGATGAACAAAGGAAACAGAAGCACGAGAAGATTGGCCGCGGAGGAACAAGAAAAAGTTCCGCGCGCATCCCGGCCGGCAACGGTGCATCCTCCTCCTCCTCCGCCCATGCCGCCCGACGATGCTCCTGCACTCTCGCCGGCCGAAGCGCTCACGGGAGAGGAAAGGAACGCGTGCGTCTCGCCCGAGCCCGTCTCACCCGAGCCCGCCACCTGCGCCGACTCGTTGATCGAAATCGCTTCCGTAGAATTCCAGCCCGGAAACCACAGCTCTTCGTATGTTGATCCTGTGCGGACGAATCCGCGGCGTCCCGCGGGGGAGTCCCCGTACCCCGCAACCTGTGAAGCGTTGTTGATCCCCATCGCATTGGAGGACGTCCATCCCTGGGGAGTCATGAAGACGTAGAACCCGCCGGAATAGACGTACCCCTTTTCGGTGTTCGAATGGCGGGAAGAAACCGCCACCAATCCGGATTCGTTGAGCCCGCGAGGGATCACGGAGCTGCATCCCGGCGGGGAGAGAATGATGTATCCGGTTCCGGGAAGGAACAACCTGGCCGTGCCGCCCGATATCCCGAGGATTTGCCCCGAAGCATTCGCGCCGACGACGGTGTTGAAACCCGGGAGAAGTTCGGGTACGCCGTTCCTGGAAATGAACGCGCCGAATTCCCCGGTGCCTGTCACGGAGCCGTCCTCGCCGACGTGGGTTGCTTCGGAATACGTCCATCCCGGCGTGGGATCGACATACATCCCGCCGGTGTATAGGAACGCGTGCGGCTGGCCGTCGATGACCGCCGTCCCCGCAACGTCGCCCCGGCCGTTTATCCAGTTGGCCCTCGCCGATGCGGCGCCTGGAGGAAGGATCTCGGTGACGTCGCCGGAGGACCAAAGGAACCCGCGTTCCCCCGAACCGTTGTTGCCGTAACCGGCGACATCCCCTTGGTCATTCACGCAAACCGCGCGCGATTCGATCCAGCCGGAAGGATTTATGTCCTGGTAGGAATAGGATGAGCATGCGGGGGCGGGGAAGAACCAGAGAAGCATGATCGCGAACAAACCACAGGTTGTCGCTTTCATCGGTTTCCTTCCGGCGGCTGGTTTCTACTTCATCCAGCCGTGGATACCGCAAGTGTCGGGCCAACCGTGAAATGCTTTTATCTTTCTGTTTTTACTGAGATATATTCTCAGACGGAAAAAGCTTGCGGGAATTATGAGAAATGTATTTCACACATTCGCTGCTGTGGGTAATTTATTGCCCTCACTTCCGGTGGCGGAAATCGGCGTACCGGAGAGGTAACCCGACAGGGGAAACGGCGCAAAATCGTATGCGGAATAGAAAGGTCCGCTGTCGCATACGTTTCCTGCAAGAAGCATCTCGAGCTGGTCCGTCGTCAGGGGGAATTTGCCGTAACGTTGCATCCGCCGAACGACGGGTCTCAGAATGGACAATGGAACGTGTACCTTCCTTGCGCGGCGCCCCTTCCCTGCCGCCACGCGGTCGAGCAGTTCGTTGTAGGAAAGCCGCTCGGGCCCGCCGACATCGAACGACCGTCCCTCAGTTTCCGGGCGCAGGAACGAGTCCGCGAACCCTTTCGCCACATCCCCCACGAACACCGGCTGCATGAGGTACTCTCCATTCCCGGGGACCGGGAGAAAGGGGGCGATCCGCAAGAGCCTCGCGAGCTCGTTGATGAATTGGTCCCCCGGACCGAAGATGACGGAGGGTCGCAGGATCGTCCACGACAGGCCGGAACGGCGCACGTACTCCTCCGCGCGCCCCTTCGAATCGAAGTATCCGGTCGTTCCACCCGCCTTCGCGCCCAAAGCGCTCATGTGCACTATGCGCGACAGGTTCCATCGCCTCGCGGCGTCGACGACGTTCCGGGTCGCGGCGACGTGAAGGCGCTCGAACGTAATACCCTTTTCGGGAAATTCCCTTATGATCCCGACCAGGTGGACCACCGCGGTGGTCCCTTGCATCGCGTACTCCACGGCCTCCCGGTCCGTCACGTCGCCCAGGGTGAACCGCCCTCTTTCCCGGATATCCGCGGGGATGCGGTCCTCCGACCCCGGCCGGACCAGCAGCCTGGGCAGGAATCCGCGCGCGATCAGGGCGCGGCACACGTGCGTGCCGACGAACCCCGTTCCGCCGGTGACCAGGATTTCCCGGAAATCCATGAACGCACTATACGTCATGTATCTATGATGCGGGAAGCGGCCGGCGATCTTCATTCCGCCGGGCGTTTCATCCCCCTTGCCTACATCATATCTTCATGTAATCTAAACGATTGGGGGATCTCGCGGTTCCCCCGCGTCAAACTTTCGCAGGAAGGAGGAACCGGCATGCCAACCTATTCGTATGTCTGCAAAAAGTGCGGCAAACAGTTTCTCGAAATCCTTTCTTTCCGGGAATACGAGGAAGGAAAGCGGAAGTGTCCCAAATGCGGCAGCGCCAACGTCGTGCAGGTGCTGGAAGGGTTCTACGCGAAGACGTCCAAAAAATCTTAGCGTCCCGATTCATGCATGCGGTCCGTACCGGGAGCGTCGATGCTCCGCCAGAACGCGGTCGTATTCCTGAAACGAGGCGCTAAAAAAAGGCGGAGGGCTCGTGGAGGAATTTTCGGGAGTCGAAACGTGGCGTGTGTTCCGCATCATGAGCGAGTTCGTGGACGGGTTCGAATCTCTTCGGAACGTGGGGCCGGCGGTCTCCGTTTTCGGAAGCGCGCGAACGAAAAGAAACGATTGGGCATACCAACTGACGGTCAAGACCACCGAGCTTCTCTCCCGCGCCGGCTACTCGATCATTTCCGGCGGAGGACCCGGAATCATGGAGGCCGCCAACCGCGGCGCCAAGAGGGGGAAGGGGCTTTCCATCGGGCTCAACATCCAGCTTCCGATGGAACAACAGATGAACCGGTTCCAGGACAAATCGCTCCAGTTCCGCCACTTCTTTTCACGCAAGGTCATGTTCGTCAAATACGCCTCCGGTTACGTCATCATGCCGGGAGGATTCGGCACGCTCGACGAGTTCTTCGAAGCGTTGACCCTCCTCCAGACCGGGAAGATACGCCGCTTTCCGGTGGTGATGATGGGGAAGAAATACTGGGACGGCCTCATCCGGTGGATGGAAAAGACCATGGTGGCGGAGGGAACGATTTCCCGGTCGGACCTCGATTATTTCTTCGTCACCGACGAGCCGCGCGAAGCTTCCGATCACATCATAAAGTTCCACAAGGAGCGCGTCCTCCCCGTCGGCGAACGCAGGAAATCGATGCTCCCGCCCGAGGAGCCCCCGACGCTTTAACGAACTTATAAACGGGGACGTCCATTGAATCAGGATCTTCTTTCCGGTTTTCGGGGGCGTAAACTATCAAGAAGGAGACAGGTCCCGTAAAGGGGGAAGTCGTGGGGAATCGGATTATCGTATATACGACCTCATGGTGCCGCGATTGCAAACGGGCAAAGAAGTTCCTCGATGAACGTGGAATTGCGTACGAGGAGGTCGATATCGAAACTAACCCCGATGCCGCCGAAATAGTGATGAAGCTCAACGACGGCATGAGAAAAGTCCCCACACTCGATATCGAAGGGACGATCGTATCGGGAGACGCATTCGACGCCGCACGGTTCGAAAAGGACCTGAAGGCCGCGGGAGTCGTTTGAGAGTAAGTATCGACATGAGTGTGCTTCAAGTAGTCACCGGCTACCAGTTTCCCTGGGAATAGGTCGGAAACGTCCCTGCTTTCACGTTTGTCTACTTTGAAAAAGTTCAGGAACGTCCCTGTTTTTAACCAAAAGTTCAGGAACGTCCCCGTTTTTAACCTCCCTTTTTCTGAATCCCGGCTGATTTTTCGTAGAATGGAAGGGCGATGGACGCCTTCCTCCTGAAACAGGCGGCTGCGGAGCTCCTTGGGGAACTACGCGGCGCGCTGGTATCCAAAATCCACCAACCTGCGGAAAAGGAAATCGTCCTGACGCTGTGGACAGGCAGGGACGAAAAGCGGCTCCTTCTCTCCGCCGATCCCGAGATCTGCCGGATCCATCTTTCATCTCGTAAAATTCCCAACCCGCCCTCGCCTCCGAGGTTCTGCCAGTTTCTGCGGCGCCACCTTGAGGGGATGCGTATCGAAGGACTTTCCGTCGCTCCGTTCGACCGCCTCGTACGGATCGACTTTCTCGCGACAAGACCGGATGCCGTCCATGAGAAGACAACCATGTACGCCGAGCTGTACGGGAGGCACGCAAACCTCATTTATACGGACAGCGACGGAACGATCCTCGAACCGCTTCGTAACGTGGGGCAGGAGGAAAGCCGCATCCGGGAAATCGCGGCAGGGATCCCGTACCGGCCGCTTCCAAGGCCCGAGCGGATCTTCCTGCCCGACTTCACGATGGGCGATGCCGAACGGATCGCCGCACTCACCTTCGAGAGCCTGCCGCGCCTCCTCCAGCGGGAAATCTCGGGCCTCGGGCAGGAGCTCGCGCGCGAGGCTGCGGAACGCGGCAAGAGCGGCCCCGCTGAACTTTACGCCGTTATCCGCGAATTCGTCCGGCGGTACGAAGCGGGCGACCTTTCGCCCGGTATCGGCACGCTGCCGTCGGGTAAGAAACGGCTGCTACCCTTTCCATGTCCTGCGGCCGGTTTTTCGGATTTCACGCCGTTCCCCACCGCCAATGCTGCAGCCGACGCTTTCTATTCGGAGGTAACGGCGGCGCGAGATGAGGCGATACTTCGCCAGCAGCTACGCTCTCGCATTTCCTCCCTGTTGAAGAAGGAGAGGCATAAGCTCGAAAACGTCGGCGGGGACGAGGACAGGCTCGCGGAAGGGCTTAAAGGGGGAGAGCGCGGAGAATTGCTCAAGATTCACCTGGGGGATCTGCGCAAGGGGTTGTCGGAATTCAAGGGAATCCCCCTCGATCCCGCGAAAACGCCCGTGGAAAACATGACCCGGTACTTCCGCCTGCACAAGAAGGCGAAAGGGGCGGTCGAAATCGTCCGGAAGAGAAAACGGGAAGTGGCCGAATCGGTGTACTATCTCGAGTCGCTCGAAGGCCAGTTGGCTGAGGCGCAATCACGCGACGACCTGATCGCCGTGCGCCAGGAGCTTTCCCTGGCATTCGCGTCAAAAAAGCCGCAAAAGGGGGTAAAGAAAAAGACGACTCGTCCCGGCGCGCCGAAACCGCCCGCCCCGCAGGTCGATGGAAGGGAATTCAAAGGATACGCGATCCTCGTCGGAAAGAACAACGTGGGAAACGACCGGATCGTGAAGGAGCTCGCATCGCCCGACGACCTGTGGCTGCACGCGCAGGGGATACCGGGAAGCCATGTGCTTATCAAGGTCAGCCCGAAGGAGGAAACTCCGAATGAGGTGATCGAGGAAGCCGCCCGGCTTGCCGTCTTTCACAGCAAGGCAAAAGGCCAATCGAACGTTCCCGTTTTCCTCGCGGAGGCAAGGCACGTCTCCAAGTTCAAGGGGGCGAAACCCGGCCTTGTCCGCATCGCGAAATACAGCACCATCAACGTCCGTTAAGATTCCGTATTGCATCTAAATTAAATCGTCACCTTATCAATCGATGCGATCGGAGACTCCCCATGGCGGTGAAAATTCCTACGACGGTCATCGGCTCGTACACGGTTCCCGATTGGTATCCGGCGCTCCAAACAGCCGTAGCGAAAGGGGAAATAACTCCCGAAGCGTTCCGTGAGGCGAAATCCATCGCCGCGCGGGCGGCGGTCAAGGACCAGGAAGAAGCAGGGGTTGATATCGTAAGCGACGGCGAACTGTTCCGCCGCGACGACAACCGGTTCGGCCCTCCGAACGCGATGATCGGCTATTTCGCAGGGAAAATTCCGGGGTTCTCGGGAGAATTTCGCCCTAAATCCGGCATATCTCCGGTCGCGCCGGAAGCTTCAATTCCCGCTCCGGTAGTCGTCTCCAAGCTCCAGCCCGCTCCCCTTGGGCTCCTTGAGGAATTGCGGTTCCTCCGGAAAACGACGAACCGTCGGGTGAAAATCGCGATGACGGGCCCCCACATGTTCGCGCGTGTTGCCTGGGACGAACATTACGGCGATCCCGAAAAGCTGGCGATGGACATGTCCGCCGTGATCAACGCGGAGCTGCGCAGGCTGGACGAGACTGGCTGCGACGTGATCCAGATCGACGAGCCGATCCTGTGGTTCCTCGCCGCCGACCAGCCGTGGGGGATCCGGGCGCTCAACGCCTGTTTCCGCGGGGTCAAGCGCGCAAAGAGGGCGCTCCACTTATGCCAGGGAAACTACAACCCCGATCCTGCCGCGCACGTGGGTTTGAGGATCTTCCCGGCCGAGTTCTCCTCGATAGTGCCGGTACTTCAGGAAGCGAAGGTCGACGTTTTCCTCATGGCCTTCTCTTCGCTTGGCGTTGAAGACCTGTCGGTGCTGCGAGAATTCCCTGCCAACAAGACACTCGGTGTCGGCGCAGTGGACGTCCAGCGGCACGAGGTGGAGACGGCGGACACCGTAGCTGATATCTTGCGGCGCGTCATCGGGATCCTCGGGCCGAAGCGCGTGTGGGCAAACCCCGACTGCGGCCTGAACCACCTTCCGCGGGACATCGCGTTCGGAAAACTCGCCGCGATGACGGAGGGGGCGCGACTCGCCGCACAGGCCGCCGCCGCCTGAACAAGGTCGGCGCGGCGGGAATACAGGGTTCTTACAGGTGGTAGGGAGCGGCCGATTCAGGCGGTATTATGTTCCCGTTGTCGGCGAGCATTTGCTAAGCCAGGTTCTGCCACGCCCCCACGACGCGCCCAACGATAACGTCACTATCGGTGACGGACTCGATATCGTAAGCGGGATTTTCGGAAACCAGCAGTATCGATTTTTCCTGGACCTGGATGTGTTTTACCACGGTGCCGTCATCCTTCCTCACGGCCCAGATGGAATCCTTCGGGACCTTCTTCCCCTCCGGTCTCGCCTTCGTGTCGATGCAGACGATCGCCCCGTCCCGTAGCACTGGGGACATGCTGTCGCCCTTGACGTAGGTGCAGATGTAATCCCTGACGCTCCTTCGCTTGAGGGCCCTGCGGTGGATGAAAACGATATCGATGACCTGCTCGCTCGTGACGGTTTCGGGATTACCCGCTGCCACTCTCGGCTCGACGATCGGTATTGCGAGGTAATCGAGTTTCCTGTCCTTCGGGAGTTGGGGGTCCTCGAATTTCCCGGAATGGGTGATTCGGACCGGGATTGGTGCCGGCTCCCCCCACGGAAGAATGCCCAAAACCTTCGAAATCGTTTCGATATTTTGTTCGTTGAACCTTGCCTTGCCCTTCAACAGCCTGTCGAGGTAAGAAAAGTCGATCTTCGTCATCCTGGCAAGGTCCGCCCGTTTTATCTTCCTTGCCTTCATCGCTTCAAAAATCATTTCTCTGAACCGCTTGAACATGCCGTGAATGTTAGGCGGTTTCCCTCCCCTCCCGCAATTGGACAATACGGACAGTAATATTGTTGACAGACCGGATAATACGTCCTATATATGATTGGAAATAATTGTGGCAAAACGCCGGATGGCGGGTTTTTTAAGGGCACATAAATATCCGTAAATATATTTACACCACAAAATAATTGTTATTAATAGCGATCGGCATCGTGCGCGATCAACGGCGTGGCCCTCAAACGATTCGACCGGGGAAAAACAACGGATGAACCGGCTGGGCATGCGAAATTCGGCGGATGCGCTCCCTCCGTGCAAATGCTGCGGCAGGATTGTCGACATCGATGTCGTGAAACTCATGTGCGTCCTGGGAGGGGCGGTCGGGAAACCGCCCGTTATCATTTTCCAGTGCCTGTGCCACAACACGCGGGTGATCCGGTGGAGGGGCTCGACGCTGGAAGAGCAGGGAAATACCCGGGACAATAATTAGCGGACCCCGCCATGCCGGCAGCATCTTGTGGGCGCCTCTTGCGGTTATGGCAGATAATCCGAATATCGGATATTATGAATATCGGAAATATCCGCGGGAGGGACGGCATGAAGGAAAGCGTGACGGTTTCCGCCAAGGGGCAGATAACCCTGCCTGCAAAAGTCAGGAAGCGGCTGGGGCTCGCCGCCGGAGGAGTCCTGATCCTCGTGGAACGGAAAGACGGGATAGTTCTCCGTCCGGCGGCCGTGATGGAGATCACGACCTTTTCGGATATTGATATAGCCGCGTGGGACAAGGAAGACCGGCTGGCCGATGCTGAGCGGACCGTCATCCGGAAGCGCGCGGGACGCCGGCATTGAGGAGGCTGTTCCTCGATTCAAATGTCCTTTTCACAGCCGCGCATAATCCGAATGGAAAGGCGGCGTTCCTTTTCGATCTGGCCGACGAGGGGCATTGGGAGCTTCGCACGAGCGCCTATGCGGCGGAAGAGGCACGGCGCAATATCGCGGCCAAGTTCCCGAAGTCGCTGGATCGGCTCGATAGATTGCTTTCGAATTTGAGTGTCGTCCCCTCGGGGACAGGCCGATCCTGCCCTGTCGATCTGCCGGAAAAAGACCGGCCCATATTCGAGGCGGCCATGAAGTGCGGGGCGACACATCTGCTCACTGGAGATCGGAAACATTTCGGATTTCTCATGAACCGGCCGGATCTTACTGCAGGAATCGTCATCCGGACAGTCGCCGGGTTCCTCGAAAAGCTCTAACCGGCATATCCCGCCGGTTTGCGAAGAACAGCACCGGCTACGGCAGCCGCACGAATTCCACGCGGCGGTTGTTCGCCCTCCCCTCGGCGGAATCGTTGGCTTCGAGGGGCTTGGCCTGCCCCCATCCCCGCGTCGCAAGCCTTTCCGGCTCGATCCCCTTTTCGATAAGCCATGCCTTCACGGATTCCGCGCGCCGCTCGGAGAGTGGCCCGTTGAGTCGGGACGTTCCCTGGTTGTCGGTATGCCCCTCGATCGAGAAACGCAGAGAACGATCTTCCGCGATCAGCCCACGGATTCTCTCAAGGGTCGGGAAGGATTCGCGCCGGATCTCTGCCGATCCCGTGTCGAACCTGATTCCGTGAGTAACGATTTTGCCGTCCGTGTTGAGTGCCGACTTGATCTCTTTCCCTCCCGCGGCTACGCGGAAGTTCGTGAACATGAGCGGCTGTATGCCGTGACCGGTCTGGAATACCATTTCCATCCCGATGAAATTCACGGGACGGACAAGACCGTCGGGGTCATTGATGACTCTCTCTCCATCCACGTATGTCTTGATAAAGGAACCGTTTACGCTTATAGCCACATGATGGATCTGTCCGTCACCCATTTCATAACTGGCGAAGAGGTTGGCTGATGTGGCCTGATCGGAACCGACGCCTGCGGCATTTCGTTGCCCGAAATTTGTAGTCCTTTCACGGTAGCGGGTTCCTCCGTTGAAAAGGAGTACCTGGTAAACTGGAGATTGATCGATCCGCGGCACAACAGGAAAAACCGCATCGAATTCCACGGTGAATCGCTCCGGCATGTCTTTCCCCGGATTGAATCTCACGAAGAGGATCGTACCGACATCTACACGGACATCGGAAGGTCTGAATCGTAAATATTTTTTCCCGTTATGCCGTACGACCTCGACGGGAACTTTTTTCTCGCTGAATTCGAATGGGCTTCGGAGCGTCCATTTCCTCGGGAATTCCCCTTCGTCCGTTTCGCTGAAATCGTCGAAGAAGAGAGTCCGATCCCCCGGGACGAAGTCATTCAGGGAGGAGAGATTTTTAAAATTCACCGCCCCCCCACCTCCACTCGAGATATCTCTTCCGCCCGTCCGTACCTGCTGCGGAGAAGCCGACTCCTTTAACGGTCGTTTATCGGTATCCTCTCCTTGCGGAGCAGGTTGCCGGGCTGTCGCGCTTGCGTCGTCACTTGACGCCACCGTTCCCTTCGCCTTTTCGTACGCTCCATCCGCGGCATCGCCGGCAGCCCGATAACCCACCCGCTCCGCAGCGCCCATCAACGTATCCCCAAGCCATCCCGCATGCGCCGTAGATGCGATGAAAGCGACTAATGCGGGCGCTATCCAATGATTCCTGCCCATCCGCTCCTCCCTTTCCGGCCGATCCCCGCCGCCGGTGTTCATTCGCGCCGATTCTCACGGGCGCAGTTAGTGAGGTTCGCCAGCACTATCCGTGCCCGAAGATTTCAGTTTGCGGTTATGAAAGGAAACTGCGGATGTATGCGGCGGTGTTTGGCGGCTGGAGCCGGCCCGGAGAGAGTTATGGAAAATATGTCGAAGGAAGAGAGTCCGATATCCGGTCGAACATTATCCGACAACCGTCCAGAAAGAAAACCACTGCGGCGTAAACAGGTTTTAAAAATCGGAAGTTGAAGGTCCGAATTACACATAGCTATTGCCGGTGCCTATCCAACTCACCTGGCATAAATAAGTGTTCTCAACGCGATCGATAAGTCTGCCCGGCAGTCCAGCCCCCTTCTTCTTTTTCCTCTGCATTGATAGTATGACAGTAACCGGCGGTTTAAAGGAGCTCGGTATGGATCCGAAACGGATCGAAGTCGTCGACGACCTGGTCGCGGCGGCACTTCGGGAGATGGGGCCCGCCCGCCGGTTGGAGCTGGTTTTCCAGGCGAATAGATTTACAAGAACCCTTGTGGAGGCAGGCGTAAAGGGCCGGAACCCGGGATGGGGCGACGAACAGGTAAGGAAAGAAGTGGCCCGGATATGGCTGCATGGATCAGAGTAATCTCCTCCGGACGGTTCTTGACGCATTCGATGCATCGGGAGCGCCGTACATCCTGGTAGGTTCGGTAGCTTCGGCCGCATACGGGGAACCACGCCTGACGCTGGATATCGACGTCGTTGCAGACCTGACCCGCGATAATCTTCCGCGGTTCCTTTCCTTTTTTCCTTCCCCGGAATTCTACGTATCCCGCGATGCGGCATCGGAGGCGATCGAGCGACGAAGACAATTCAATGTGATTCATCCGGACTCCGGCCTGAAGGTCGACGTCATAATACGAAAAACGGACGAGTTCGACCGAAGCCGTTTTGCGCGCAAGCGGAACCTGCCTGTCTTTCCTGATCGCCCGGCCGACTTCGCATCGCCCGAGGATGTCATCATCAAGAAGCTGGAATATTTTCGCGAAGGCGGTTCGGAAAAACATCTTCGGGATATCGCCGGGATAATCAAGGTGTCCGGCGACGACATGGACCTTTCTTATGTGGAAATGTGGGCTGCACGCAAGGGGCTGACCGATATTTGGAGGACCATCGTGTCAAGATCGAAAAAATGACCGCCATTGCCCGTACCGCAGTTCATTACCCGTTCGTCCGGTTGGTGATCGGCATGCGGCGGTCCTTGCCGAGGGCGCGGGGTGTTATTTTCACGCCGGGAGGGGCCTGGCGGCGCTTGTACTCGCTTTTGTCGACCAGGGAGACGACCTTTCGCACGACGTTCTCGGCGTATCCCCTCGCGATCATCTCCGGAATGCTGCGGTCCTTCTCAACGTACATGCGAAGGATCGGGTCGAGGACGTCGTACTCGGGCAGAGAATCTGAATCCTTCTGGTCGGGCCGCAACTCCGCCGAAGGCGGGCGCGTCAGGACCCGTTCCGGTATTACCTCGCTCCCTTTCCTCGCGTTGATGTAGCGGGAAACCCGGTAGACCATCGTCTTGTAGAGGTCTTTTATGACTGCGAACCCGCCGGCCATGTCCCCGTAAAGCGTGGCGTACCCGACACTCATCTCGCTCTTGTTCCCCGTAGTCAGCACCAGCGACCCGAACTTGTTGGATAGGGCCATGAGCAGCGTCCCGCGGATTCGCGCCTGGATGTTTTCTTCAGCTGCGTCGGGTGAAAGCCCGCGGAACTCGCCCGCCAGGGTTTCGCCGAATGCGGAGAAGGCCTCGTCGATGGTGAGGTCGATGCACCGGATGCCGAGGTTCCCGGCAAGCGCGTGCGCGTCCTCTACGCTCTGCGGGATCGTATAGGGCGATGACATCGTGACGCCGGTCACACGGGAAGGCCCGAGCGCCTCCACCGCGATCGCCGCAACAATGGAGGAATCTATTCCGCCGGACAACCCGATGATCGCCCCCGGGAACCGGTTTTTTTCGACGTAGTCGCGCGTGCCCAGCACCAGCGCACTGAAGATCTCCTCCTCTTCCCCGAGGACGGGAGCCACCGGCCCGCCTTCGCCGTTCCCGTCCACATCGCAGACGAGAAGCTCCTCTTCGAACATCCGCGCCCTCGCGAGGAGCTCGCCTTTCCCGGAAACGACCATGCTGCCGCCGTCGAAGACGAGCTCGTCCTGCCCTCCCACCAGGTTGCAGTAGGCGACGGGCCTTCCGGTGCGCCGCGCATGGCCGGCCACCAGCTCCTTGCGGATCTCCCACTTCCCCGCGTGGTACGGAGAGGATGAAAGGTTGAGGATAAGGCGCGCGCCCGCCTTCGCCTCGCGGGGGAGCGGACCTCCGCGCACCCATATGTCTTCACAAATCGTCACGCCGACCGGCGCACGCCCCGCCCGGAAGAGGAACGGCTCCTTCCCCCGGCCGAAGTACCGCATCTCGTCGAACACGCCGTAATTCGGGAGATGCATTTTGCGATAAACGCCTCGGACGCGTCCGCCGGAGGCGATACCCGCCGCGTTGTAGACGCGCCCGTCCTTCCCGCGGTCCGCGAATCCGACCACCGCGGTGACGCCGTATATTTTCCCGGCGATCTCCCGCCACGCCGAAAGGTTCGCGTCGACGAAGGAGGTGCGAAGGAGCAGGTCTTCCGGCGGATAGCCTGTGAGTGCAAGTTCCGGAAAGACGACTATTGCAGCTCGCTCGCTTCTCGCCCGGTCCGCGTATTCCAGTATCTTCCTCGCGTTGCCGGAGATGTCGCCGACGGTCGTGTTGATCTGCGCCAGGGCGATGCGGAGCGGCTTCATATAGATGTCATTCTCACGGAAAAACGGTTACACATCAATTGGATTCAAGCGCCGTTTCACGAAACGGCATCTATTGTAGTATCCTTCCAACTCCGATGCCGAAAACCCTCTACAACAAGAATTATCTTCTTCTGAATATCTCGAATTTCCTCTATTCGTTGTATGCGACCGTCTTCATCTTCCTCCCGCCGTTTCTTTACCGTCTGAACGTTCGCGAAGGCGAGATCGGGCTCATCATGGCGACGGGAACGCTGGTGTCGGTGGCGCTCAAACCCGTCAACGGGCTCTTCGTGGACCGCGGGGGGCGCACGGCGTTCCTGGTCTCCGGGGCGTTGCTCGCATCCGCTTCCACGATTCCGTGGCTGTTCGTAACGGAACGGGGAGCTCACCTCTTCGCGATCCGGATCTTCCAGGGTGCGGCCTACTCCTTCTTCGCCACCGCTTCCTACGCCTACATCGCGGTTGCGGCACCTGCACACAGGCGGGGGGAGGCGTTGGGGGTGTTCGGCCTCTCCTTTTTTCTCCCGACGGCTATCGGAGGTTGGCTCGGGGAATGGGTGATCGCCAGGTCGGGATTCCACGGCCTCTTTCTGGGGGCTGCGATAATCGCGTTCCTCTCCGCCCTGTTCCCGCTGGCGATGCGGGAACCGAAAGCAGCTTCCCGGCTTTCGCCTTCTTCCCTGCTCGACTTCCTCACGCGCCCCTACTTCATCCCCAACTCGGCGGGGTTCCTGTTCGGAATGGCGTTCGGCTCCCTCTTCACCTTTTTGCCCGTCTACCTGCTGATCCGGCAGATCTCCTCGCTCGGCGTTTTCCTCTTCGTATATGCGCTCTCGGTCATCGGAACGCGGACACTGGCGCGCAAGCTCGCCGACCGGATGCCCCGCGAGAGATTGAGCCTCGTCTCGCTGCTGCTCATGGGAGCGGGGATCTGCGCCATCCCCTTTCTCTCCGGCTCCGCGGGGCTCGCTTTCGTTGCAATGGTTTCCGGGACGGGGCACGGGTTTCTTTTCCCGTCGCTTTCGGCGCTCATCCTCGACCGCGCCGGGAAGGAAAAAGGCGGGATGGCGATGGCGATGTTCACCGGCGCGTTCGACATGGGGCTGGTGATCGGCGCCGCGCTGTTCGGCTTCGTCGCGGAGCGCCACGGGTACAACGCGATGTTCTTCTCCGCCGCCGCGGCGACAGCCGCCGGAGGCATCTTCTTCTTTACGCAGGACCCTGCGTTCCGGAAAGCATCGCCGACCGCACCCGGTCCATGAGCTCCTGCATGTCGTGAAGCCCTTTCCCCGCGGTGGGAATCGGTGGGAAGATCTCGACCAGCACGTTTCCCGGACGGATCCGGAGCGTGCCTGCGGCCACAACCTCGCGCGTGCCCGACACGCGTACGGGGACAACCGGTTTCCCCGAATGCAGCGCCATCCAGAAGCCGCCCTTTTTCAGCGTTTGGAGCTTCCCGTCGCGGCTGCGAGTCCCTTCGGGGTAGATCATCACGGAGTTGTTACCGGAAAGCCCGCCGAGCGCTTCTTCAAGGGCGGTCCTGGACTTCTCCGGGTCGGACCGGTCGATCATGATCTGGCCGCCGGCAAGGAGAATCCACCCGAGGACCGGAATCCGCGACAGCTCCTTCTTGAACACCCAGTGGAGCGGGTGGGGGATGACCGAAGCAAGAGCAGGCGCGTCGGCGTGGCTCACGTGGTTCGACATGAACACGTACGATTCCAGGAGGTCGATGTTCTCCAGCCCCCGGCACGACACCTTTATCCCCAGGACGAACAGGGCGATCCGCGAATAGTACTTGGAGACCCACAGGAAGACCTTCCCTTTCAGCGACCTCCCCGGCAACAGCAGGGCGAGGAGCGACCCCGGCACGGCGAAAACCGTCGTCAGGAATCCTATGAAAATCCACTTCAGCGCGCTCAAAAAATTCATCGCGGCGGCGTTCCACGCTTTTCCGTGCGCCTTTTCCCCTCCGGGCATACCGGCAGCAGCGGGCATTCGTGGCAAAGGGGGTTCCGCGGGCGGCATATTTCCCGGCCCAGCCGGATCATGTTCATATGGAGGGGCATCGGCTCTCCCGGTGGGACATGCGGCTCGAGCAAACGAGCCGCGCGGGACAGGTCGGCGGAAGGAGGCACCAGACCCAGGCGTTTCGCCACCCTCAGGATGTGCGTATCCACGGGAAACGCTTCCTTGCCGAATGAGAAAAGCAGCACCACGTTCGCCGTCTTGATCCCTACGCCGGAGAAGGAAATAAGGTATTCCCGCGCTTCGGCCAGCGGCATCTCCGAGAGAAAGTCGAGCGTGTATTTACCCCGCTCCCGCCGGATACGGGCGAGCGCGGACAGGATCGCCTTCGCCTTTGCGCGCGCCAGCCCTGCCGTACGGATCGCCTCTTCCACCTCTTCCTGCGGCGCCGCCGCAAGGAGGGGAAAGGTGGGGAACCGTTCGGTCAGCTGCGCGAAGGCGCGGTCGCGGTTCGCATCGTTCGTGTTCTGGGAAAGGATGGTGAGGATCAGGTTCCGCACCGGCTCGGTCCGGTGCGGCGAGCGGCGGGGACGTCCGAACCGCCCCGCGAGCCGGCCGGATACGTCGCGGAGGCGCGCCGGCAGGTCCGTTCCCGGTTTCTTCGCGGTCACTTCCCGCCGCACCCTTTGAGGGAGATCGCAAGGTGCAGGCCCTCCGCGTTCAGGCGGACCGCGGGCTGGAGAGGCCAGTACTCGATCAGTCCTTTCTCGCGCAATCCTTTGACCGCTTCCTCCAGTTCGTGCCGCTCCATCCCCGCCTCCTCGTCGAGCCCCGCGAGGGCGGGCGTCGCACCGGGGCCGATCTCCCTATAGAAAAGAAGAAGGCAATGAAGCAACTTTTTCTCGACGCGGGAAAGGTCGGACCGCATATCACACCCGCCCCCGTCTGCGTCGACGGTCACGGGTTCACCGGCGGCGGGGGAGCGCCGGAAGGCTTGCGAAGCGAATCGAGCTCGGCGGAAAGCTCCCGTATCCTCCGAGCCCGGCGGATGGAGGAGGGAACGCAGCCCAGGAACCCGACGAGAACTCCGATCCCGAAAGCAAGGACGATGACGACGAGAAGCGACGTGCTCCCGGAAAGGTGGAGAAAACGCACGTCGATGATGCCCGGGTTCTGGACGGCGAACGCCGCCACCACCGCCAGGAGGACGATTATCAGAAGGAGGACCGCTCTCATTGCGGGGGGATTATAGCACGGTGCCGGAAACGCCCGCCCGCTTCTCGTCCGCCGGGTCCTTGAGGTCGCGGATTCGTGTCAGGACGCGCTCGCAGCGTTCCATGCCCGGGCATTCGATGTCGCAGGGATCGACGTGGGTCACGACGTGCACGTTTCCCAACGCAAGCCGGACTTCCTTTTCCAGGTGGTCCGCCACCTTGTGGGCGTCGTCCAGCTTGTACTCCCGGCAGACGACGACGTGGAAATCGACGTGCTTTTCCGAACCCGCGCGCCTGGTCCGCAAGTCGTGGAAATCGACGAGCAAGGGGCGGTGCTCGTTTATGATCCTGCGCACCAACTCGACCGTCTCCTCGGGCAGGCCCTTGTCCATGAGGTCGTGTACTGCCGAAACGAGCAGTCCCCCGGCGGCGTAGAGGATATAGGCCCCGACGATCAGCGCGACCCCCGGGTCCAGCCAGGTCCACCCCGTGAACCGGAACACCACGAGCGATGCCAGGATACCGCCGTTGGTGTAGACGTCCGTGGCGAAATGCAGGGAATCGGCGACCAGCGCCGTGGAGCCGGTCTCTTCTCCCGCTTTACGTATCCGCCGCGAGATTATCCACGATGCCGCAAGCGCCGCCGCCATGACCAGGATCCCCGCTTCCGCCGACTCGGGCACCCTCTTGCGGATAAGGCGCTGGATCCCTTCGTATACTACCCAGATTCCGGTGCCTGCGATGACCAGCCCCTGGAACAGCGTAGCCAGCGTTTCCACCTTGCCGTGCCCGTATGGGTGCGACTTGTCGGGCGGCTCCGCGGATTTACGTATCGAGAGGAAGTTGACTGCGGACATGAAAACGTCGGCAAGGCTGTCGAAAGCCGAGGAAAGGACCCCGAGGGATCCGGAAATTATCCCGAAGACGAATTTGGCGGCCGCAAGCACAATAGCGCTGCACAGGGAAAACAGCGCCGCACCGATCCGTTTCCGGTCTCGTTCCCTATTTGCGTACGATTCCGTCATCCGTCGCCATCCTGTTCGATGCAAATTGCAGGATAACACATGGATTCCTCCGCGCCCTGCATCTGGTAGAATCGAAAGCATGCTGCTCGTGACCGAGATATTCGCCAGCATTCAGGGGGAAACCTCCTACGTGGGCCTCCCCTTCTCTTTCGTCCGGCTGACGGGCTGCAACCTCCGGTGCCGCTTCTGCGACACCACCTATGCGTACGATGGCGGGGAAGAGTTCTCCCTCGGAGAAGTTGTATCACGGGTGGAGCTTTTCGGCATTCAGAGGGTCACGGTAACCGGGGGGGAACCGCTCCTGCAGCCGGAAGCGTTCCAACTCGTCAAGGCATTCCTCGACCGGGGGTTCACGGTCCTTGTGGAGACCAACGGCACCGTCCCCCTTGCCACGCTCGATCCACGGGCGGTCAAGGTCATGGACGTCAAGTGCCCCGGATCCGGCGAGGACCGTAAGATGCTGTGGGAAAATTTCTCGGCGCTTACCCCCCGGGATGAAGTCAAATTCGTCATCGCCTCCGAAGAGGACTACCGGTACGCCAAGGAAATCATGGGGCGATACTGTGCGAAGGGCCCCTTCTCCGTGCTGCTGTCCCCCGCTTTCGGATTTCTCGCCCCCGAAAAGCTCGCCGGCTGGATGGTGGGCGACGGGCTCTCGGCGCGGTTCCAGCTCCAGCTCCACAAGCTGGTGTGGGGCCCGGGAGCGAAGGGAGTATGACCATAACTCCGAAGCCGAAAGGTGTTGTGCTCGCAAGCGGCGGGATGGACAGCCTTGTGCTGGCGGCCTTCGCCACCCGGGAAAGCGACGTCGCCCTGCTTCACGTCAATTACGGCCAGCCCACCGAGCGGAAAGAGCTTGCCTGCTTCCGGGCGATCGCGGACCACTTGCAGGTGAAGGACCGGCTGGTCGCCGACATCGGCTATCTTAAGGATATCGGTGGAAGCGCACTGACCGATCCTTCCATCGCGATCCCGGCGGCGGACCTGGAGCGTCCGGGAGTGCCCGTCACCTACGTGCCGTTTCGCAACGCTCATTTCATCTGCATCGCCGTGTCATGGGCAGAGGTGATCGGGGCGAAAAGCGTCTACGTCGGCGCGGTGATGGCCGACTCCTCCGGCTACCCGGACTGCAGGCCCGAGTTCTACGAATCGATGAACGAGACCGTCCGCCGGGGAACGAAAGATGGAAGTGGAATCGTGGTCCGTGCCCCCTTCGTTCACCTCAGGAAAAAGGACCTCGTATTGATGGGAAAATCCATGGGAGTGCCGTTCGAGCACTCCTGGTCGTGCTACCGTGGAGGAGAGAAGGCCTGCGGCAGGTGCGATTCCTGCGCCCTTCGCCTTCGCGCCTTCGCGGAGGCGGGCGTGCCCGATCCGATCCTTTACGAGGCCCGGCCGCCTTGCTGAATTCAGCCGGCCGTTGCAGCTAACGTTACGGAGCCTCCCGATTTTCCCTTTGACAATTCGGGGCGCGGCCTATAGGATTCTTTCGCAAAACCGGCTGGACGATATTTTATTGAATCTTTTTCCCGTTCCAGCCGTTCTAATAGGCAGGAGAGCGAATCATGGCTAATTTTTACGAAAACAAGCGGGGCGTGGCCGGGAGCTGGGAGGACGTCGGCGGCTTCAACATGCAGCTGCTGATGGAAATCCGGAACGCGATGCTGGACGTGGAGTCCGGGTCCGTTCCTCCGCCTGCCGTGCCAGGCATAGCCTCCGAGTGGATCAAGCGGCTTCCCATGTTCGATTTCCCGGACGACGAAATCGGCTAATCGCGCAGCCCGAGAATCTTCAGGTAAACCTTTCTTATCCGTCCGGTTTCTTCCCTGTAGCGCTCCAGCAATTCCGGGCCAAGGGCCGCCGGATCGAACTGCTCTATCGACGCGTCCTGGGAAAGCCGCAGCCGAACCTCCAGCGCGCGCAGGAAGCGATACCCCCCGTCGAGCTCCTGGTAGTCCGGGACCTCTATCCTTCCTGCCCGCATAAGCTCGTAGAGCGCCTTCAACGTGGACCGGGCGCGAAGGGCGGTGCTTCCGGCTCCATACTGGAGCTGCAGGTACTGCACGGCAAACTCCACGTCCACCACGCCCCCCTTCCCGACCTTGAGGTTCAACCGGTCGGTGCGCTCCTTGCCCAGCTCCACCTCCATCCGCGTCCGCAGCCTGTGGATTTCCATCGCCGCGTCGGCGGGCAGCGGCTTGCAGTAGATGAACCCGGCCACCTTTGCCTCGACTTTCTTCCCGAAATCCCGGTCCCCGGCGACGAACCGGCATTTGAGCAGCGCCTGGCGCTCCCATAGCTGTGCGGACCGTTCGTGGTACTTCTCGAAGGCGGTCATGGAGGATACGAGCGGGCCGGCGTTGCCCGAGGGACGCAGCCGGGTATCCAGCTTGTAGACGTATCCCTCGCGGGTCACCGTGGTAAGAATGGAGATCATCCGCTGGGCGATCTTCGCGAAGTATTCGTGGTTGGTCAACTTGCGGTATCCCGAGGGGTCCGCGCCGGGCGGAGGCACTGTCTCGCCTTCCCCGGAATAGACGAAAATGATGTCCAGGTCGCTGTGGTACGAAAGCTCCTCGGATCCCAGTTTCCCCAGCCCCAGCACGCAGAATTTCGCCTCCTCCCCGCCCCTGTCGGTCACGGGAATGCCGAACCGCCGCGACACCTCGCGCCGCGCGATGAAAAACGTGTTCGCGAGAAGCACCTCCGCCAGCGCGGAGAGCTGGTACATCCCTTCCTCCAGGGAAAGGCTCCCCGACAGGTCGTGCGTGCCTATCCGAAGCGTCTCCAGATTCCGGAACCTGCGCAGCTCGTCCATCTCCTGCTCGAAATCGTTGCAGGCGGCAAGCGCCTCGCCCGCCTCCCTTCGCAGGTCGGACTTCGATTTTCCGAGCACGTTCAGGTCCTGCTTCAGGAAAGTGTCAAGCAGCTCCGGGTGGCGCAGCAGGTAACCGGAAAGGTAAGGGCTGCTTCCGAAAAGGCGGACGAGGGCGTCGACCACCTTCGGATTTTCGAAAAGAAGGGCGTAGAACATCGTCCTGGCGCCGATCGCCGCGAGGAACCGCTCCGCGTGCGCGAGCGCCATGTCGCGGTCGTGCGTGCGTATCGCGCGGGCGAGGATCGCCGGGGTGATCTTTCCGAGGTATCTGCGGGCGCGGGAGGGGAGTCGGACGAACGGCGGCCCGTCCCGAAGCGTCGCCAGGTTCCTCGCTGCGGCCACGGGATCGGCAAACCCGAGGGCTTTCATCCGGGCCGCGGTTTCCTCTTCACCGGACTCGGAGAGAAAGAGAGACTGGACGTCGGCGGGAATCTCGTCGGAAGCTTCCTCCGGCGCTCCCCGGAAGAGCCGGCCGTAGCTCGCCCGCACGTTCTCCGTATGACTTTCCAGGGCCTGCAGGAGCGACTCGCCGCCTTCCATACCCATGGACCGGGCAAGCCTCGAGAGATCTTCCTCCCGCTGGGGAAGCGTGTGCGTCTGCCGCTCCTGGAACACCTGTATCCGGTGTTCGAGCGTCCTCAAAAACCCGTATGCCTCCGAAAGGACGGACAGCTCCTCTTTCGGGACGATCCCCAGCCTGGCCAGCGCCTCCAGGGCCTGCATCGTTCCGCGCATCCTGAGGGCCTGGGCCTTCCCGCCGTAGATGAGCTGGTGGGCCTGCGCGAAGAATTCGATCTCCCGGATTCCCCCGACGCCGAGCTTCAAGTCCCTGCCGCCTTTGCGGGAGCGGGCGGCGGCGAGGTCGATCCGGTCCTTCATCTCCTTGATCTCCTCGATGGAGGTGAAGTCCAGGTATTTCCGGTACACGAACGGGGTGACGATCCGCAGAAATTCCTCTCCCACGGCGAGGTCTCCCGCGACCGGCCGCGCCTTGATCAGGGCCGCGCGCTCCCACGCCTGCCCCCAGGACTCGTAATAGATCTCGGCGGAGCGGAGCGAGTTGGCGAGGTCACCCTTGGTCCCTTCGGGCCGCAACCGCAGGTCGACGCGGAAAACGAACCCGTCTTCCGTGACCTCTGAAACGATCCGGGTGACCATTTCCGAAAGGCGGACGAAGTATTGATGCAAGGTGACCGTTTTCCCTTCCGCGCCGCCGCCGGTCATCCCGTGGTCGGTTTCGTAGAGGTAGAGCAGGTCGATGTCGGAGCTGAAATTCAGCTCGACCCCTCCCAGCTTTCCCATCCCCATGACGACGAACCCGCACTCGCGCCCGTCCGCACCCTCCACAAGCGGAGCGCCGTACCTGTCGGTGAGAGTGCGCCTGGCGAAACCGATCGCTCCCGAAAGCGCCGCAGCGGCCAGGGAGGAGAGATCCTCCGTCACCTCGGCGAGAGGAGACAACCCCGAAAGGTCGCGCGTGGCGATCCGCGCGACCTCGCGCAGCTTCATGCGCCGCAAGGCGGCCTTGATTTCCTTTTCCGTCGAGCAACTCCGTGCGGCGGAAACCGCTTCCTCCATGAGCTCCGCCGCATCCGCCCGGCGCATGAATCCGTCCTCGAGGAAAAGGAAGGAAAAGATCTCCCTTCGTCTTGCGATCTGGTCGGAGAGAAATTCGGATCCGCCGAGGAGGGCCCCCAGCGCACGTAGCTTTTCCGGCCGCGAGATAACGCCCGCGAGATCATCCGTGGGGGCGGTGTCGGCAAGCTTTGAAAGGCCGAGAAAAAATCCCAATGGATCGGGGGCGGCCTCAGCCCCCTTCCAAAGCGGCGCAAGGTCGGGTTCCCCCCAAGAAAGCCGCTTCCGGATTTCCTCCACAAGCGGCAGGGCCCGGGCGGTGTTCTCCACGCCGAGCGAAAGCAGCCGGTCGATCAGGGAGGGGGCGGACGCGGGGGTGCGGTTCACCGGAAGAGCGCCCGGATATCGCGGGAAAGGGGAGCTTTCAGCACCCCCTTTTCCGTGACGATGGCGGAAACGTAGCGCGCAGGGGTGACGTCGAAGGCCGGGTTGTAGACGGGCACGCCCGGAGGCGCGACGGGATGTTCCATCACGTGGGTCACCTCCCGGCCGTTGCGCTCCTCGATGGGGATATCCTTACCCGAGCGAATGCCCACGTCGATGGTGGAGCAGGGAGCCGCCACGTAGAAGGGGACCCTGTGGACGCGGCAAAGGACCGCAACCCCGTAAGTGCCGATCTTGTTGGCCACGTCGCCGTTCCGCGCTATCCGGTCGGCTCCCACGATCGCCGCCTGGATCTTTCCGTCGCCGAACAGCTTCGCCGCCATGTTGTCGGTCACGAGCGTGCAGGGAATATCGTCCTTCATCAGCTCCCACGCCGTAAGCCTCGCCCCCTGCAGGAAGGGCCGCGTTTCGTCGACGTAGACGTGTATCTTCTTCCCCGCAGTCGTCGCCGCGCGGATAACGCCCAGCGCAGTTCCGTAGCCGGCGGTCGCAAGCGCCCCTGCGTTGCAATGCGTCAGCACGGAGCATTTTCCCGGCAGAAGCCTGGCCCCGTGCGCCCCCATGGCCCGGTTGGCCGCCACGTCTTCCTCGTAGACGGCGATTGCCTCCCGCTCGAGGAAGGTCGACGCCGCCCCGGAATCTTCCGGGAGGGATGCCGCCGCCCTGTGCATCCGTTCTATCGCCCAGAAAAGGTTCACCGCGGTGGGCCTCGTGGCTCCAAGCATCTCGGCGGCTGCGTGGAACGTCTCCCGCCACGGCCGCCCTCTTCGGGCCGCCTTCCGGACCGCAAGGACGAGACCGAAGGCGGCGGTCACGCCGATCGCCGGCGCTCCCCGGACCACCATCGTGCGTATCGCCTCGGCGACGCCCTCGGCGTCGGTGTAGCGGCGCATCGTTTCTTTCATGGGAAGCACGCGCTGGTCCAGCAGGAGCAGGGCATCCCCCGTCCACTCGATCGTCAGGAAGGACAATTTCAATTCCTCTCTTTCATGGAACGGAACCGCGACACCTGGGCAAGGACCCGATCCCGGATTTCGCGGGGCGGCCGGGGGGAAGCAAGCGTCTTCCCCTCCCGCATGACAGGCCGGAGGAGGGGCTCCATCGCATCCCCGCAGGGGCACCGCTGCTGCCCGATGCCTTCCGGAAGCACCTTCCGCGAAAAACAGGAGGGGCAGATCGCCACCTGTTTGCCCCCGGAATGCTTTCCCCGCTTGGCGAACGGTACGCCCTCCACCTCCACGATGTCCAGCGCGAAATCGAGTGTCGCCGCGTTGGAGAGCGCGGTCCCGACGCCGAACCCGTCGACGACGCCGGCCAGCTCGCGCACCTCCTCTTCCCCGATGCCGCCCGATGCGAAGATCTTAACGCGGGAGAAGCCCCGCAGGTCGAGCTCCCAGCGGACCTCCTCGACGATCCTGCGGAAATCGCCGCGCCGGGAGGAGGGCGTGTCGAGCCGTATTCCGAAAAGCCGCTCCCCCAGCGCTTCGGCGACCCGCAGGGCCTCGAACTTCTCGTCCTGCAGCGTGTCGATGAGGCAGATCCGCGGGACCGCCGGGTTCACGGTTTCGTCGAATGCGCGCATCGCTTCGACGGTGTCGCCCAGAACCATAATCAAGGCGTGTGGCATCGTGCCGACTGCGTTTTCCCCGAGAAACTCCGCGCTGCGGACCACCGACACGGTGTCCGCTCCGCCGATGAATGCGTTCCGATCGATGACCGTCGAGAGTGCGGGGTGCATCCTGCGCGCGCCGAAGCTCAACACCATCCTGTCGCCGCACAGATGCTTGATGCGGGAAGCCTTGGTTGCGATCCCGGAGGACTGGCAGAGGACGCCCAGCATCGCGGTTTCCATTTCGCAGAACTCCCCGTAAGGCCCCTCGATCGAGAAAACCGGTTCCCACGGCAGGAACAGCGTTCCCTCCTCCATCGCCCGCAGGCCCGTGTCGCGCCCGGCGAGGAGGGACAGCATCTCGTCTATGCCGGAGAGGATTCCGTAATCGTATCCCGCGGGCATCTTCTTGACGATGGCCTCCGCTTTCACCACGGTCCGGTCCTTGCCGAGCTTTCTCAGGACCTCCATCGTCCTGCGGAAATAGACGTCGGTCGTATCCCCCCGCCGAATCTCCTCCCAGCCGGGGATCGGGTTCATCGAAGTTCCTCCCGCCCGGATCATCCCTTTTTTCGGGTCACCCGGACTCCAAGGATTTTTTCCATCTGTTCGAGCGCGAAGGCGTGCGTCTTCCGGTCGAGCCCTGCCACGAGCGACTCGTCGACGGAAACGTCGAAGCCGCGCATGGCGGCGTCCGCGGCCGTGTACAGGACGCAGATGTTGGTTACGCAGCCGGAAAGCGAAATGTGCCGGATGCGGCGGCGGCGCAGGACGGACGCAAGCGACGTGCGATGAAAGCCCGAGTACGTCTTCTTCTCTACGACCACATCCCCCGGTTCCGGAGAGATCTGCGCGGCCACGGCCGCTCCGGGAGTCCCAGAGATCGCATGAGGGGGCCACCCCATCCGCGCGAACTCGGGATCGCGCCTGCCGTGGGAATCGCACACGTACACGACCAGCTCCCCCTCTTTCCTCGCCCGCGCGATGCGGCGGCGCAACGCGGGAAGGATGTCCCGCGTCCGGGGCACTTCAAGCGGCGCTCCGGGCCTCACGAAATCCTCCAGCATGTCTATGACGAGAAGCGCGCGGCCGTCGGGTACCATGGCTCTCCCCCTATTTCTTCCCGGGCAGGAACCTTTCGAGCAGGTCCTTGAGTTTCTTTTCCGGCGCAGGCCGTTCCGGCGGTTTCCCGCTTTCCGTCCCCGGTGGAGCCGGTGGTTCCGCGTCCCCGTTCCCGTCCAGCAGTTTCCTGATCGCCCTTTTCGCGATCCCCTTCGCGAGCGTCTCGGCGTCGATCGCCATTCCGGGAGCGGTGACGGATCCCGACATCGACAGCGGTATCTCTACGCGCCCGGACGGACCGACCAGAAATTTCCCCTTCGCTGCGCGGGCGGACTGCAAAAGCTCCTTCGGCAAAAAAAGCATTCCCCGGAAATCGAATGAACGGTCGAATCCGACCGCGGCCTTCCCTTCGAGGCTGAACTTCCCCGATGAGATTTTCAAGGACTCCGTTCGGATCTTCCCCCCCTCGATCCTGAAATCGGCGGCGAGATCCGAGAATGATGTCTCCTTCGATTTCCCCTCGCCCGGGCCCCCCTTCGGCGAATAGACCCCGCCAAGCCCGGCCAGTCCCGTCGCGGACGCCAGGAGATCCACCCCCCTGATTTTACCACCGGTGACCCGGAAGGACCCCGAACCGCCTGCCGTCCGGCTGAATTCGGCGAAATCCCGGGAACTGCCGCCGAGATCCGCCGAAAGCGACCCCGCGCCCGCGATGAAATCCTTAAGGCTGGTCGTCCTCGACAGCACTTCGTTGATCTGAAGATTTTTCGCCGCCACCCTGACCCGGAAATCACGATCCTGCGGCTTGAGCCTTATCCGGCCGGATATATCGGCATCGCCTCCGTACATCCGCGCGGTCATTTCATCGACCGTCAGCGTTCCCCGCTCGTATCGCCCCGTCCCCGAAAGGTTCCTGAACTCCAGCCCCTTGATCTTCCCCGCGTCTATGCGCACGCTCCCGCGCGCGGAGATCTCCGTTCCCACCGGCGCTTTTCCTGCGTCCGTATCCCGCTTCGCCGGTTTCGCCCGGTCTCCGCTTTCATCGGGCGGGAACAATTTATCCGGATCGAGGTAAGGCATGTAAAGGCTTGCCTGTCCCGCCGGAGCGGGTCCGAGGGAAACCGATCCCTTGAGGGAAAAGCGCTGGCCGTTGAACAGCCCCGCGAGCGGCTGGAATTCGATTTTTCCGGAAGAAATCTCCACGTGGCCGTCCACGTCGCCAAGGTCGATCCTGTCCTCCGGGAAACGGGCGGCTACGTTCCCAAGGTCGAGCGAAACGTTCCATGTTTCCCTGGCCGACGCCGCGGGACGATACCCCTTTCCGGAGGCGGTCAACTGCCCCGACGGCGACCATTTTCCCAACATGTTGCCGCGGCTCCTTGCGAACTCCGAAAGGGACGCGATGCGGGCCGAGGCGGCCCATTCCCGCCTTCCCGTGGAGGGGGAATACGAGGCTTCCCCGGTTGCGCTCAGCGGAGGAAATTTCAATTCCGCATTCGACACGACGAAACGGTCCGGAAAGCGGCGCCCCTGAGCCGTTACCGTGCATGGCATATCCATAAACTTGCGCAGGCCCGGGAGCACCGTCCATCCCGTCCTTGTGAGATCGGCCTCCGCCTTGAATTCCGCAGCCTGAACGTCGCCCGAGATATCGACCTTGAGCGATGCAAGCCCTTCGGGAGAGGCCTTCGCCAGCGCTTCCGGAACGGCGGCGAACATTCCGGGGATCTTCGCCATCTCGATCTTCGGAAAGACGACGGTCACGTCCGCAGCGCCGGACCCCGGCGGATCGGGGATCGTTCCCTCCGCGCTCATCTGCTGCCCGAATATCTTCCCATCCGCTGCGAGACGGTACCGCGGCAGTCCGGCGGACGCCGCCTCCTCGCGGGTCATGCTTCCTGCCGCCCGTATTTCCCCTCGCAACACCCCGGCGATCCGGGTCTCGATCATGAACTCGTTCCGCTTTCCGCCGATCCCGTCTAACCGGAATGTGAACGGCTCGATGTCCCATCGGGTCTCCTTACCGTCCGTATCCTCCAGGAACAGGTGCAGCTTCGCTTCTTCGATGGAAACGGTACGGATCGTGACCGATACGGGTTCCTTTGCGGTTTGCGGCGCGGCCCCATCCTTTCCCGACATGCGCTCCGCGATCCGCGTCAGCGAATGGGTGCCGTCCTTGTATTTACGGAATACGACTTCGGGACGGCGGAAGATGAGCCTTCCGAACTCCACTCGTCCCGCGAGAAGCTTTGCCAAGGCCACGCGGGCCTCCGCCTCGGGCACGGAAAGCAGGTTCTCCGCAGTGTGCCCGGGATCTCCGGAAATCGTAAGCCCCTCGATCTTCAGACCTATGCCGGGGAAAAGCGACAGGGTAACTTTCGAGAAGGAGGCCTTTCGGCCCGTCTTTTCTTCCAGAAGCGCCGCGATGCGGGGCTTGAACGGCTCGAGGGAGATCACACGAGGAAGGACAAGGACCAGGACGGCCGCTGCGATAAAAACTATCGCGGCTGCGATTGCCGCTTTCCGCATGGCTCCCTCCCCGGTCCGGGCGGCGCCGAACCCGCTTTCCCCCTCAAGATTGCGCGGGCTAACCGAGTTTCTTCCGGAGCACCTCTTGCACGACCTTCGGGTTTGCCTTTCCCCGGGTTTCCTTCATCACCTGCCCGACGAAGAAGGAGATGAGCCCGGCCTTCCCGGCGCGGTAGCTTTCCACCTCTTTCGGATTCGCGGCGAGGATCACGGAAACGATCTCTTCGAGCGCCCCCGTATCGGAAACCTGGGTGAGTCCCATCTCGTCGCGGAGGAGGCGGATAGGTTTTCCGGTTTCGATCGACGTCTCTACGAGTTTCTTGGAAACCGTAGCCGAGATTACGCCGGATTCCCTGTCTTCCACGGCGTGCGCAATCGTTTCGGGGGAAAGCTTCCCGGCGGCGACGGTGTCCTTCCAGTGGATGCACTCGTTGGCTGTGACTTTCGGGTTGCCTCCGTAGAGGGCCACGCAAGCTTCGAAGAAATCGGCCAGCTTTCGGCTTCCGGCGAGAAGCCCGGCGTCGTATTTCGGAATCCCGTAAGCCGCTTCGAGCCGCGCCGTCTTCTCCGCAGGGAGTTCCGGGATCGTCTTTCCCAGCTCATCTATCCAGGCGTCGTCCACCACAAGCGGAAGGAGATCGGGGTCGGGGAAGTACCGGTAATCGTGGGCTTCCTCCTTCCCCCGCATGGACAGCGTCACGCCAGCCGCCGCGTCCCACAGCCGGGTCTCCTGCACGACCTTCCCGCCGTCCTCGATCAGCTCGATCTGCCGGCGGATCTCGAAGTCCAGCGCGCGCTCCACGTTCCTGAAGGAGTTCATGTTCTTGAGTTCCGCCTTCGTACCGAACTCTTTTTGTCCCTTCGGCCGGACGGAGACGTTCGCGTCGCAGCGGAAGGAGCCTTCCTCCATGTTCCCGTCGCATACTTCAAGGTACACGAGGATGTCGTGCAGCATCCTCAGATACGCCCCCGCCTCCTCGGGCGTGCGGAGATCGGGCTCCGAGACGATCTCCATCAGCGGCACCGAGCAGCGGTTAAGATCGGCCAGCGACGCCTGCGCACCGGCGAATTCCCCTTCGTGCACAAGCTTGCCGGCGTCCTCCTCCATATGGATGCGCGTGATGCCGATCCGCTTCGCCGTCCCGTTCACCTCGACGTCTATATGCCCCGCAAGCGCCAGCGGCAGTTCGTACTGGGAAATCTGGTACGCCTTGGGAAGGTCCGGGTAGAAGTAGTTCTTCCGCGCGAAGACGCTCTTCGGCTGCACCGTGCAGGAAGTGGCCAGCGCGGTGCGGATCGCAAATTCGACGACCCGTCGGTTCAGGACGGGGAGAACCCCCGGCATCCCTGTGCAAACGGGGCAGGTGTTCTCGTTCGGGGATGCGCCGAAGGATGCGGAGCAGGAGCAGAAGATCTTGCTGCGCGTCGAGAGCTGCGCGTGGACTTCCAGCCCGATGACCGCTTCGAATCCCACCTTCGTCACGCTCCCGGGTCCGGCGCGACGCGCGGCAGCGGGATCGCCCGCTCCACCGCCGCTGCGGCGGCGATCAAGCTTTCCTCGTCGAAGTGCTTCGCCAGCAACTGGGCGCCGATCGGAAGGCCGCCTCCGGACATCCCGCACGGCACCGAAATCCCGGGGATCCCCGCCAGGTTGCACGGGATGGTGAATATGTCGGACAGGTACATGGTCAGGGGATCGTCCGTCTTCTCTCCCAGGCGGAAGGCCGGCGTGGGAGATGTGGGGGTGAGCAGCACGTCCGCCTTTGCGAAGGCGGATTCGAAATCGCGGCGGATCAGAGTGCGGACCTTCTGCGCCTTTCCGTAGTAAGCCTCGTAATACCCCGCCGAAAGCGCGTACGTCCCGATCATGATGCGCCGCTTTACCTCCGCGCCGAAACCTTCCGCCCGCGTCCGCGACATCATCTCGATCAGGCCGCCGTCGGTCTTCGCTCGGTAGCCGTACCGCACGCCGTCGTACCGGGCCAGGTTCGATGACGCCTCCGCAGGGGCGATGATGTAGTAGGCAGCCAGGGCATAGGCGGTATGAGGCAGCGATACATCCAGGACCTCCGCCCCTTGCGATATGAGCGCAGCGAGCGCCTTCTCCACGGCTTTCCTGACTTCGGAGTCGAGCCCCTCACCTTCGAAGTACTCTTTCGGAAGTCCTACCTTGAGACCCTTGACGTCCCTTTTCGCCGCCGCCGGGTAGTCCGGGACGGGCCGGTCGACCGATGTGGAATCCCGCCGGTCGTGCCCCGCGATGACCGAGAGCAACGCCGCCGCGTCGGGGACGGAGCGTGTAATCGGCCCCGCCTGGTCGAGTGAGGAGGCGAACGCTACCATGCCGTACCGGGACACGCGGCCGTATGTGGGTTTCATCCCCACGGCGCCGCACACCGCCGCCGGCTGCCGGATGGAGCCGCCGGTATCGGTCCCCACCCCCGCGAAGCAGAGGCCCGCCGCGACCGCGGCAGCCGTCCCGCCGGAAGAACCGCCGGGAATCCTGTCCGCCGCCCATGGGTTCCGAGCCGGGCCGAACCGGGAGGTTTCCGTGGAGGAGCCCATTGCGAACTCGTCCATGTTCTGCTTGCCCAATAGCACCGCGCCCGAGGCGCGGATCCGTTCGGTCACGGCAGCGTCGTACGGCGGAAGGAAATTGCGCAGGATCCCGCTGCCGCAAGTGGTAAGAATCCCCCGGGTGCAGAAGATATCCTTCAAGCCCACGGGAACGCCGTGCAGCGGGCCTGCCGCTTCTCCGCGTGCTTGCGCCTCGTCGCGGGCCGCGGCCTCCCGCATCGCACCCTCTTCCAGCACGGTGATGTAGGCGTTGAACTTCCGGTTGAGACGTCCGATCCGGTCGAGAAGCGCGCGTGTCAGTTCGCGGGAGGAGATCTCCTTCCTGCGGACTTTTTCGGCCGCATCGAGAAGGGTCCATTCATGGATAGGGACGCCGGTCATTGCGGGGAAGGTCTCCGTTCAATCCTCGATGATGCGCGGCACGCGGAAGAAATCCTCCTGACGGTCGGGAGCGTTCGAAAGGATCGCCTCCTTGTCGCCGAACGGATGGACTGCATCGTCCCGGAACGGCGTGCCCATTTCCACGGCGTGCGAGGTGGGGACGACGTCCTTCGTGTCGAGCGCGTCGAGCTGGCGGATGTAGGAAAGGATGTTGCCGAGCTGCTCGCGGAGCCTCTCCGCCTCCTCTTCCGGGAGGGAAAGCCGGGCCAACCGCGCTACGTGCAACACCTCTTCCCGCGTGATCGCCATTAAATAATTCCTCCGACATGCGGTTTCGCGCCAGCCCCGGAAAGAACGGGGCGGTTTCCACCGCCCCGCGTTGCTTCAATTTATCACATAAGCGCTTTAGATTTTCGGATCTCTAACAACAGGGCTTTCCGTCATGCGTCGCAAGGCTGCGCCCAGCACCTTCCGGCATGTATTGCTCGCAAAAATGTCATCGGGCTCGCAATGGCCTTTTTTCCTCAACCCATTACCACCCGATTGCTTTCAATTGCTTATAAAAAATGGTTTTGTTTTATTTAGCGAAGCAAAAATGACGATTAAAATCATGCATGTTCACGAAGCTATTGCATCACCATTGCATTTATCCCAACATGACGACGCAATTTAAAAACCTGTCATTTAGGCCCATTTCCTGGATACCAAAGAGCGCTTCTCGTCAGCCCGACAGAATGGGCACGTCCCTCCCTTTTCAGCGTACGGAGCAAAGCCTGAACTTGAGCGCGTGTAAGTGATGGAAGCACATCCATTAGATCACGAAGCCTGCTGCCTTCTTTACGGTTCTCCTGGATATGTTTATAGAGAAGCTCCTTGTTTGTCCCCCTGTCGAGTCCGCGTTTGCGCGTGTAGATTCCTTTCTTGCCAATGAACGAGTAGAAGCTGCGTGACAGTATGTATCGCCGACGCCCATATGCTCGAGGGAAATCCGATAATCTGCTTGCGCCATTGAAAGCCCTCGCGACAGCGCTCACAGACAAGTTTTCGGTCCATATTCCGTTCCACGCATACGCCCAAACTCTGACCTATGCCTTGCTTCTCGCCCAGCTTTCGGGGGAAAAAGACCTTACTCCATCGAGGGCGGCAAGAAGCATCCGCAAAGGCCATCGTCTTCTTGCCGACACCTTAAAATTATAATCTGCTTAACTAATCTTGCGTCGGCAGGAACTCGCCATTGAAGGAAGGGCGGTGATAACAACGTTTGCCCCCGCCCTGAACCTGAACAACTTTCCGACCATCAAAAAAACGTGGTTCCCGGCAAGGAGCCGCTCTGATAAAAGAAAATATCGCGGCAAACCGTTCGATCCATTGAAAAGGAGATATTCCCATGAACGGCAATGCGCAGTTCACCCGCAGGGGATTTCTGGTATCAACCTCGTGCCTCGGGGCGGCGATCGCGATGGCGCGTTATCTGCCCGCGCCCGCGATGGCGGCCGAGGTCGCTACGGACGCACGCGTGGCCGCGCAACCGCTGGCCGACAAGGGATTCGCATCCGTACGCAAGATCGGGGACGGCGTATACGCGACCATCTCCGACCTGTCGAAAGGACTGACGACGACTTCCAACGGGGGGTTCATCGTCGGCAAGGAATCGGCACTGATGATCGAAGGGTTCCGCCAACCGGCGGGCGCGGAATTCCAGATGGAAGCGCTGCGGAGCGTGAGCAGGGTTCCGGTCCAGGCGGCGGTCGACACCCACTACCACTTCGACCATTCGATGGGGAACTCGCACTACGGCGCTCAGGGCATTCCGGTATGGGCGCACGAGAAAACGGCGGCCATGATGGCGCTGAACTACGGAAGCCTTCAGGGGACGGACAAGACGGATAAACTTTCCGCGCTCGAGAAACAAGCTCGGGAAGCGCCCACCGAGGCCGAAAGGGAACACGCCAAGGGAGACCTGAACGCGTACAAGCTTGTGTTCGCCACGATGGATTCCACGATGATCGGATTGCCGACCCGGCCGCTCGAAGTGTCGAAGCTGCCGCTGACGGTCGATCTCGGCGGCGTCAAGGCCGTCATCGAGGCGCGCCCCGGGCACACGCCTACCGATCTGATCGTGCGCATTCCCGACCGGAACATCGTCTTCACGGGCGACCTGCTGTTCAATCTGATGTATCCCGCCACGTTCGATGCGGACCTTCGCGCCTGGGAAAAAACTCTCCTCGCTTTTTCAGGATACGACAAGGAGACGCTTTTCGTACCCGGCCACGGTCCCGTCTGCGGGCCGGAAGGGGTGGAAAGGCTCCGGGACGTGTTCGGCGATCTGACGGATCAGGCAAGGAAGATGTACAAGGCCGGAATCCCCGTCGAGGAGGCGAAACACAGGTACGTCATCCCTGCGCGTTTCAAGGGGTTCGCGGTGTTCTCATGGGGATTTTGCATCGCGCCCGCAATCGCCAAACTGTACGAGGAGTTCAAACTCCCCACTTCTCCCAGGAGCTCGCAGCATTGAGGTGTATGATGGCGGCATGGCGGCGTATACCTATTTCGCGACGACATCGAAAGGACTTGAAGGGGTATTAGCCGACGAATTATCCGCTCTGGGAGGGAAGGAGATTGCCGCCGGCCCGGGCGGCGTTTCCTTTTCGGGGAACTTCGATCTGCGCTACCGTGCGAACCTCTGGCTGCGGACAGCGAACCGTGTGCTGTTGCGGCTTTCGGAATTCCCCGCGCCCGCGCCTGAAGCGCTTTACGAAGGGGTGAAGGCGATCCCCTGGCCGGATGTTTTCGCCGTGCGGAACAAAATAGCGGTCGAGGCCGCGGTGCGCGATTCCGCCATCGCGCATTCCCATTTCGCCGCGCAGAAAACCAAGGACGCCGTCGTCGACCGGTTCCGCGAAAAGGTGCGGACCAGGCCCGACGTCGACCTCGCAGCGCCCGACATCAGGATCCACATCCGGATCGTGCGGGACGTATGCACCCTTTCGCTTGACACTTCGGGGGAAAGCCTGAACCGGCGCGGGTACCGCGCCGACCCTGCCGAGGCCTCGCTTCGGGAAACGGTCGCGGCGGGGATCGTCCTGCTGTCGGGGTATGACGGAAAAACCCCGCTTGCGGACCCGGCGTGCGGCGCGGGAACGATACTCATCGAGGCTGCCCTGCTTGCGACGCGCACCGCCCCCGGATCCCTCCGCGCTTACTTCGGATTCCAGAAGCATTCCGATTACCGTCCGAAGTCATGGGCATCGATGCTCGACGAAGCCGCGAATGCGGTACGCACGTATGGAATCCCCCGCATCGCCGGATTCGACGTTTCCTCCGAGGCGATCGCGGGAGCCGGGCGCAACGCGAAGAGGGCGGGAGTGGCGAATATCGTGTCGTTCCACCGGTGCGACATACGGGAATTCACGCCGGGGGAACCGCCGGGGACGATCCTCTGCAATCCGCCTTACGGGGTCCGTATGGCTGCGGATGAAACTGGAATCGAGGAATTCTACAGGGCAATGGGAGAGGCGCTCAAGAAAAGGTGCAGCGGATGGACCGCATATGTTCTCTCGGGAAATCCGTCGGCCACAAGGCACATCGGGCTGAAGTCCTCGCGAAAGTTTCCGCTCATGAACGGCCCTATCGATTGCCGTCTCCTCAGGTACGATCTCTATTGAATCGATGGGCAACCCTCAATAACCGGAACTCATCGTATAAGAGCATGGTGAAGGCGCCATGTTAACCATCGAATACGCATCCGGAGGTGTTTCATGCCGTATACGATCAGCTGCAAGGAAGCAGGGGTGGATTGTAATTTCGTGTCGGAGGGGAAGACGGAGGAGGAGCTGCTGCGGAACGTACAGGAACACGTAAAGAAAGCTCATGGAATGAAGGAAATCCCCTCTGACCTGTTAACCAGAATAAACAGGCTCATAAAGGAGGATAAAGCGGCATGAGCCGATACCTGGATCCGGCGGGGAAACCCCGGTGGATAAAGGACATCCGGGAATATAGCCTTGCCATCGGGGATTCCCCCCGTCGGGGGCGCTCCCGCACATTGGGACTGCCCCCCTCATTGGGGCTTGTAACGACCGCCTTTATTCGCTAATCTGTAATTACAAAATAACGGCAACTATCTGCCCAACCACCTTTGAGACACGACGAGGCGCAGTAAGCACAAGGCGGTGCAGAGATGTTCGCCGACGCATGCAAGCTCGCTTCCCGCTACACCTATCCCGTCATCACGGCGCGCCGCTATTTCGACCGCTCGACCGAGTGCAGCTGCGCGGCCTTCGTAGTTCTCAATGAGAATGGATGGATCCTGACCGCGGCCCACCTGCTCGCCGCCGAAGACGCACTTCAAAAAAGCTCGAAGGAGATTTCCGCTTATTACGGAAAAATCCTCGGCATCCAGAGCGAGCAGGACATTTCCCTCGAGGAAAAGCGGCGGAAGATCTCCCGGCTGAAGACCAATCCTAAATGGCTCACGAACGTTTCCTTCCGGTGGGGGCAGGAATCCATGCGCCTGGGGGAGGTCCGCCTGCTTCCCGAGGCTGATCTCGCGGTCGGAAGGCTTGAGCCGTTCGATCCGGAGATGTTCCGGCCTTACCCGGTCGTCAAGGATCCCTCGTCTCTCGACGTGGGCACGCCGCTATGCAAGCTGGGATACCCGTTCCAGCAGGTCAAGGCCTCATACGACGAAAACGGCGGCAGGTTCCATCTGACGCAAGGCTCCCAGCCGCTCGCGAGATTCCCGATGGAAGGAATCTACACGAGGACGCTCTCTGCCGGAAAGTCCTCCGACGGGCGGTACGATATCAAATTCCTGGAAACCTCCTCCCCGGGGCTGATCGGCCAGAGCGGGGGGCCGCTGTTCGATTCGCGTGGAACTCTTTGGGGAGTCCAGAGCCGGACGGACATGCATTCTTTCCCTGTCCAGACCCGCATTCCGGGAAGGGAGCGTCCCCACAAGGAGATCCTCTCGCTCAACCTCGGCGTGGCGATCCACCCCGAGCTCCTCGTGAATTACCTCAAGGACAACGAGATCCCGTTCCGGCTTTCGAATTACTGAGACCGACTTTCCGTCAGAGCGATCCGCTACAATGAAAAGCGTCATGGAACGGGAATACGTCATCCATCCGATCGGGTTTGTCCGCTCCGCGGTCAAGTCGCTCGACGGCGCGCCGAAGCAGGGGGCGCTTGCCGGCACCGAAGCCGAGATAGTCGTGTACGAAATATACGCCGATGCGCTCGAAGGACTGGCGATGCGCACCGGCCCGCCGGGCGAAGCGCCCTTCCCCGGCGACACGCATCGCAAGAGCGGGAAGATCATCGTGATGTGCTGGATGGACAGGGCCGACCGCGCCCGGCGGAAGGTACATCCGCGGGGGCGTGAGAATTCCCCGGAGCGCGGCGTCTTTTCGACGCGGTCGCCGCATCGTCCCAACCCGATTTCCATTCACACGGTGGAACTGCTGGAAGTCCGCGGGACGGTACTTCGCGTCCGCGGCATGGACGCGGTCGACGGCACGCCGGTCGTCGACATCAAGCCGCATTCACCCGAACTGGACGGCTGAATAACTAACCGGTCAGGTGGCCTTTTTATCCAGGACTTCCCGCACCATCCGTGCCAGCGATACCAGCCCGTACGGCTTCGCCAGAAAGGGGACCCCTTCTTCCAGGACGAACGGTTTCCCCTCCGGGTCGGCGGCGTAGCCGCTCGTGAAGATCACCTTCAGGTCGGGCTTTATCCCTCGCATCTTTTCGTATGCTTCCCTGCCGTCCAATTCGGGCATGATCATGTCCAGCAAGGCCAATTCGACGTCACGGCATTTCCTGAAGATCTCCACGGCTTCCTCCCCGTTCCTGGCCGCAATCACGGTGTACCCGACATCCTTCAGCGCGCGCTCCGCAAGTGTACGAACCACTTCGTCGTCCTCCGCGAGGAGTATGGTTTCCGTCCCTCCCCGCATTGCCGCGTCCTCATTCCGGGCGGGAATCACGTCGGGAACAGCGTCCACCGCCGGGAAATATATCTTGAATGTCGCCCCCATCCCCGGTTCGCTGTAAAGGTTCAGGATGCCGTTGTTCATCTTGACGATCCC
The DNA here is from genome assembly GCA_016218975.1 of Deltaproteobacteria bacterium. Taxonomy (NCBI): domain Bacteria; kingdom Pseudomonadati; phylum Myxococcota; class Myxococcia; species Deltaproteobacteria bacterium. Next base: position 2,675 of record JACRCO010000034.1, on the reverse strand, counting down.
GTAAACCACGGAGAGGCCGAGGCCCGTCCCCCGCTCCGGCCCTTTTGTCGTGAAGAACGGTTCGAACGCGCGCTCCCGGGTCTTTTCGTCCATCCCGCATCCCGTGTCCGACACGGTGAGCAGGACGTACCTGCCGGGCTTCACGTAGGGATGACGCATGGCGTAATCCCCGCCGAGTTTCTCTTCCCTTGTTTCGATCCGGATCCTGCCGCCTTCCGGCATCGCATCCCGGGCGTTCAGGCACAGGTTCATGAGGATCTGCTCCATCTGACCGAAATCGGCCCTGACGGCGGGAAGTTCCCCGGCGAGCGATTGATCCAGCTCGATCCTCTCGCCCAGGATCCGGGAGAAGAACTTCATCATTCCCGAAACGACGTCGTTCAGGTTCAGATTTACCGGCACAACGGTCTGGCGGCGCGCGAAGGTGAGGAGCTGTTTCGTCAGTCCGGACGCCCGCTCCGCGCAATGCTTGATCTGGCCGAGATCCGCAAGCGCGTGCGGATCCCTCCCGATTTTCGACTGGAGGAGCTCGGCGAATCCGAGCACCCCCGTCAGAGCATTGTTGAAATCGTGCGCTATGCCTCCCGCAAGCGTTCCCACCGCTTCCATCCTCTGGGCGGTCTGCACCTGCTTCTCCAGCGAGACAAGCCGGGTGACGTCCCGCTTCACGGCCACGTAGTTCACGATCCTCCCGGATTCGTCGTGTACCGGCGAGATCAGCGCATCCTCTTCGTATACCTTTCCGTCTTTCCTCCGGTTGAAAAACCGGCCCGCCCAGACCTCTCCGCCGCGAAGTTTCTCCCACATGTCACGGTAAAAAACTTCGTCGTGCCGGCCGCTCTTGAGAATGGAAGTGTTTTTGCCGATGGTCTCCCCGGCGGAGTAGCCGGTGATCCGTTCGAAGGCGGGGTTCACATATTGTATGATTCCCGCGGTGTCCGTGATGATGACCGCTTCCGCCAGTTGCCCGACGGCGGTCGCAAGGCGGGAAACCTCTTCCTGCGCGCGCTTCCTCGGCGTTATGTCCCTGATGATTCCGGTGAAAAAGACCCCTTCGGACGAATTCCATGTCGCAAGGGACAATTCGATCGGGAATTCGGCGCCGTCTTTCCGAAGGGCGTGCAGCTCGACCGTCTTCCCTATGAGCCGGGCCTCGCCCGTTTCCAGGAACCTCGCGATCCCCCGCTCATGCGCGGAACGGTATCTGGCGGGGATAAGCACCGACAGGCTTTTTCCGGCCAGCTCTTCGCCCGAGTACCCGAACAGGGTCTCCGCGCTGCGGTTGAAGAAAATGATCCGGCCGGCGGAGTCCGCCGATATGATCGCGTCCGTCGCGGTGTCGGCGATCGCCCGGAAACGTTGCTCGCTCGAAAGCCGTTCCTCCTCGGCCTGCTTGCGGTCGGTGATGTCCAGCGCAAGGCCGTCCACGTAAGCGAAATCTCCCTCCCTGTCGTATATGAGCTGCCGACGGTCGGCGATCCACTTGTAGCTTCCGTCCCTGTGCAATATGCGATACTCCGTCCGCATTACCTTCCGTTGCTCGCGCACGGCTTTCCTGAACGCTTCCCTTATCGTCTTTCGATCCTCGGGATGGATCAGTTGCTGCCACTCGACTTCACGGCGCAAGAATTCTCCGGCCGTGTAACCGGTCAGCCGCTCGACCTCGCTGCCGATAAATGAAATCGACCAGTCCCGGAGGCCCCTGTAAATGACTCCGGGTACGTTGTTCGCGAGGGAATACATCCGGTCGGCGAGTTCCCTTTCCGCAGACAGGGCCCTTTCATACCGGAGTGCCATTTCCTTGACAACATAAACGTAGAGAAACGGAGCGCTGAAAACGGTGAGCAGGAATACGTCGAAAATGATAAATAGCTTTCCTTCGGGAACTCCGGCCCCGGAGAGTACCGTCATCGCCAGTATCTCCGCGCCGGCCACTATGAGCAGGATCCTCAGGAAAAATATCCGTTCTTTCATGCGGATACCTCCCCATACGTCGGGATTGTCCCGGGGAGAATAATCACGGGGAAATAAATATCGTAATTCCTTGATATACCTCCTGTTCCCGCCGACGGCAGGCACATAAAAAGCTCTCCAATAAATTAGGTATTTCCTGAAGGCAGGTCGATTCGGATTGCGGGAATATTATTTACGTGCCGTTCATGCCCGATCGGGCGCAACGCGGATGATACACACGTATAAGCAGCGGCAGAATATCAGCGGGAAAAGCGGGCCAGCACCGCGTCAAGCCTTCGCCTGCCGGAGGCGGTCTCCTCGAAAGGGTCTTCCTTCAGCCTGTGCGGCAACGACAGCCGGAATGCGTCGGCAAGGCATTCCTCGTCGGGCGTAGTCACTCCCTTTACGGCCGCGAGTGCCTTGGCGCATTTGAGTATTGTGATGTCGCCCCGGTGGCCGGCGACTCCAAGATCGGCGACGACTTCCACGACCGCGTCCAGCACGGTCCCGGATATCACGACGGAAGGCAGCCTCTCCCGCGCCGCGATGAGCCGGTCGCGGAGCGTCGCGTCCTCCTTCGCCCACCTCTCGTTGAATTCCGGATCGTCCGCCTCGAACGACAGGACGCGTTCGACGATCTGGCGGCGCAACCCAAGGTCCTTCTCGCCCGTCACCTCGACGCACAGGCCGAACCGGTCCAGAAGCTGCGGGCGAAGCTCACC
>JACRCO010000033.1 GCA_016218975.1 Deltaproteobacteria bacterium | reverse complement strand
TCCGGGTTATGTGCCCTTCACCGTTATGTGCCCTTCCTTCAAGAAGTTCCCTCCTGACGAGCAGTTGCGCTTAAGTGAGGCAACATAACGAGAGGTTTCGTTTCATGCTGATCTCCATCCCACTCTCACGGAATGGAGGTTGCCATGCTGGAACGCTACTTTCTCAAGCCCGCCACCATTGACCGTCTGCGAGCCTCATGGATCGCCGAGCCGGTGGAGCGCTACGTCGCCTGGCTCACAGCGGAAGGTTACGCCTCGCGGAACGTCTTCCGCCGCGTACCGATCATCGTGCGCTTTGGAGAGTTCGCTCGACGCCGCGGCGCGAAGACCTGGCGGGATCTGCCCGAGCACGTGGGTCCCTTCGGCAAGTTCTGGCTGGAGGAACATGGCCGCAACTACCCGACGGCCCGTCAGCAGCAGTGGGCCGAGGATGAAGCCCGCAACCCCGTCCAACAGATGCTTCGTCTCATTCTGCCGGAGTATCGCGGCATCGGGCGTCGACCCCGTGTCCAGGATCCCTTCACCGCTCAAGCTCCCGGCTTTTTCCGCTACCTTCGCGAAGAGCGTGGTCTTAAACCGGCTGCGATTTACCACTACGCCCACTACCTGAGGGCGTTTGAAGGCTACCTCGGCAGCATCGGACTCAAGAACCTGCAGGATCTCTACCCCGCGGTGCTGGGCGGCTACGTCACCCAGATGCACGCCCGGGGGCGGTGCACCGGCAAGTCAACCCTCGCGACGCTGTGCAGCACCCTTCGCGTGTTTCTTCGCTACCTACACCGGGAGAGAGTGATCGCCCGCGACTTGAGCAGCTCTGTCGAAGGGCCGCAGAAGTACCGCCTCTCCGGCATTCCCCGGTCCATCTCCTGGGACGAGGTGCGCCGGATGTTGGAGGCGGTCGACCGCCGCACCGCCAAGGGCCGACGGGATTACGCCATGCTTCTCCTGCTCGTGACGTACGGCCTGCGGGGCGGGGAGGTGGCGCATCTTACCTTGGACCATATCGACTGGAAGCGCGAGCGTCTTCGGGTACCGGACCGCAAGGCCGGTCACTCCACGGCTTACCCCCTCTCGCCGATCGTCGGGGAAGCCATCCTCGACTATCTTCGGAACGGACGCCCCGAGACCTCCGACCGGCATATCTTCCTCCGTGTCGTCGCACCTCGCACGCCGATCACCCAGCATGTCGTCGGCCTATGCGCATCCCAGTACATCCGCAAGGCCGGCATTTCCGTGGTGAGGCCGGGGTCCCACACGCTTCGGCATACCTGCGTCCAACGGCTGGTGGACGCCCACTTCTCCTTAAAGACCATCGGCGATTACGTGGGGCACCGGTCCCCAGATTCCACCGAGATCTACACCAAGCTGGACGTGGAGAGCCTTCGAGAGGTGGCGCTGGGACCGGGGGAGGAGATCTCATGAAGCGCCGATGGACGGACTTCAAGAGCCCCTTGGCCGATACGATCAAAGCCTTCCTTGCTCACAAGCGCGCCCTGGGACGCAGATTCTGGACCGAGGAGGCGGCCCTTAGACTTTTCGACCGTTATCTTGTTAACCAGGGGATCGCAACCATCGACGCAATCACCCCGGCGGTCGTGGAAGCATTTCTTGCCACCCGGCGACGTACCCGGCCCCGGAGCTACAACCACCTGCTCGGTGTTACACGGCGGTTGTTCGGGTGGATGATCGCCCAAGGTACACTCTCCCGGAACCCCGTTCAGACCCGTCCCCGGCGCGCCACCTCGTATCGGACACCGTTTCTGTTCGATGTTCCGGCTGCGAAGCGGCTCCTGGAAGCAGCCGAGCGCCTGCCCGATAATCCCCGCGGAGTCGGACGGGGTCGCGTCTATCCCATGATCTTCGCGCTCCTCTTTGGTCTCGGTCTCCGGGTGGGGGAGGTCGCGTGTCTTTGCCGTTCCGACGTGGACCTTTCCCGTCGCCTGCTCATCATTCGTCATACGAAGTTCTCCAAGAGCCGGCTCGTTCCGATGGGGCCACGCTTGGCGGAACGTCTTTCCGAGTACCTTGACCAGTTCGAGGCCGACCGGGGGCCTCTTGCGCCTGACGCTCCCGTCTTCTCCTTTACCGCCAACAGGCATGTGAACCCGATGACGATTTCACAGGTCTTTCACGGCTTGGCGACGTCCCTGGCATTCGCGCCTCCCCAGGGTGTTGCGCCCCCGAGGCTTCATGACCTTCGTCATTCATTCGCGGTGGCCACGCTCCTTCGGTGGTACCGCTCCGGTATCAACCCGGCAGACCGCCTCATCCATCTCTCCACCTTCCTGGGACACGTTGAGCCCAGCTCTACCGCGGTTTACCTCACGATCACGGCCGAGCTTCTCAGTGAGGCGTCGGACCGTTTCGAGCGCTTCGCGGCGCCCGTACTCTTTGGAGGGGGCCTCTGATGACCGCGCCGACTCTGGGTGGCCTCATCCGCTCGTTCTTCGAAGACCATCTGAAGGTCCAGAAAGGCTTACGTCCCGCATCGGTCAAGAGCTACCGGGACGCCGTGCGGCTGTTCCTTTGCTTTGCCGCCAGGGACTGCCGCCGAAGGCTCTCCCGGCTGTCCATGTCCGATCTTACGGCGGACCGGGTTCTGGGTTTCCTGCGCCACATCGAGGCCGATCGGGAGAATCGGCCGGCTACCCGCAACCACCGACTGGCGGCGCTACGCATGTTCTTCGAGTACTTGGCCAGCCGCACGCCGGAGGCCCTGGCAGAGACCCAGCGGGTGGCCGCCATTCCGACCAAGCGAACCTCTCCTCCCGAGACGTACTTCCTGGAACGGGACGAGGTCCATTTCCTCTTCGCCCATCTTCCCAAACGAGGGCGCCTGGCCCTGCGGGATCGGGCCCTCCTTCTGTTCCTTTACAACACGGGTGCCCGCGTCCAGGAAGTGGCTGGGCTTCGTGTCGAGAACCTGGAACTTTGTCCTCAGCCGCGCGTTCGCCTCCATGGCAAGGGAGACAAGTGGAGGCTCTGTCCACTGTGGCCTGAGACCGTAACTCTTCTTCGCAACGTCCTCGCCGAAAGGCGCAGCCCCGTGGGCCCGGGAGATCCTGTTTTCGCGTCTCGCCAGGGGCGCCCCCTGACGCGCTTCGGAATCTACAAGATCGTCAGACGCCACGGGGATCTTCTGTCTTCCACGCCAAGCGCGCCGTCTCGCCGGCTCTCCCCGCACGTGTTCAGGCACACGACCGCTGTCCACCTTCTCGAAGCCGGCGTGGAGGTCAACGTGATTCGAGGCTGGCTTGGCCACGTGAGTCTTGAGACCACGAACCGGTACGCCGAGATCAACATCCGCGCCAAGGAGGAAGCCCTTCGAACCTGCCAGCCGCCTATGAGTTCTTCGGCGGAACTCCCCCGAAGATCTGTCTGGCAAGAGGACGCCGTATTGCTCGAATGGCTTCAAAATCTGTGATCGATTATGTTCCCGCCTCCGCGCCCACAACCCACAGGGCGCGGGGGCTTCCGTAGGTTCGGGCACATAACGGTGAAGGGCACATAACCCCGATTATGTGGCGTTCCACATAATCGGGGATCAACTCGTCGCAGGACCCTTGAAAGTATTCGAAGGCCCTGACGTGGGAGCCGATCCAGTCGGGGAGAGTCTGCGTCCAGGTCGCCTCCGCGAAGGTGTAATTGGAGCCCCCCAGGACCGACACGAAGATCTGGGCTTCTTTGACCTCGCCGGTGGCGGGATCGACGACCTCCATGGTCTTTCCCGCGTAATCGACGAACATCTTCTGGCCGGCCTTGTACTCCTGGCGAAGTACCAGGTCCCGCTTGCCCAGCCAGAGCCGGTAGTGGTCGCAGAACCGATTGTAGCCGTACCCTTCGGGATGCAGGTCGCGGTACTCCTCCCAAAGAAGCATCAGGGTCACGCCCTTCTTCCGAAGCTCACCGTTCAGCTGGGGCCAGGACGGCAGCGGGCGGGAAAGAGGCGGGGGCAAAGACGACAGCGGCGGGAACAGGAGCCGGTCCAGTTGGCCATCGTCGATCTCCTCGGAGAGGGGCCAAGACAGGCTCGCCTGGGCGAAACGCCTCAGATACTCTCCTACGGTGCTCCGGGCGATCGCACAGCTCCTTGCGATCTGGCGATCGCTGAGCCCGCAGGCGAACTTCAGTCGAAGAACTTCCTTGGTCTTGCGCATGGGCAATCTCTCCGCCGGCATCCGTCCCCCCTTAGCGTTGATGGGAAAAGAAGGAGGATACCTCGATTGAAATTGCCCGTCGTCGCGTTATCGCCCCGGGAAAGCGGGGTCGGATCAGATTCCGACGCCTCCCTGTCCCTCCTGATCTTGTTGCCAGGGATGATCCTCTTTGTGTGGGGCTGGGAGTATCTCAAGCCATTGGCCCTGCCCTTGGCCTATCTCCAATTCATGATCCCTTGGATGGACGAGTTCATAAATCGCCTCCATTGGTTTT
>JACRCO010000032.1 GCA_016218975.1 Deltaproteobacteria bacterium | reverse complement strand
CCTCGGCGGCTGATTCCATTTCCCGGATACGCTTTTCGCTGTCCCTGATGAAGATCCAGACGAGGTTCTTGACGAAGTCCCTGGTCGGACCCATGGCCTCGATTTCCTCGATCGTCGCTTCGTCGAGGCCGGGCCGGATTTCCTTTTCGCCAGCCGCCCCCGCCGGGGACGGCGGAGTCGCCGCCCCGGGAGAGACGCCGTTCTGAGCAGTCAGCGTCGCAATCAGCGCGAGTACCTTCCTCGTTTCGAAAGGCTTCGTGATGAAGGCTTTCATTCCGCCTTCCTCGCAAGCCTTCCTCGAATCCAGCGTGGCGTCCGCGGTCAGGGCCACGAGCGGCACGGGAGGCCCCTCCTTCGTTTCGGAAAGGTAGATTTTCGCGGCTTCCAGTCCTCCCATGACGGGCATGTTCAGGTCGAGAAGGGCGATATCGACCGTCCCGGTCCGGAGGACCTCCAGCGCCATCTTGCCGTCGGAGACGACCTTGATTTCGTGCCCGGCCCGCTCCAGCAGCTTCTGGATGACCATCTGGTTCGTCGGATTGTCCTCCGCGACCAGGATCTTCAGTCGGCGAGGAGATGCGCCGGCGGCGCCGGCCATCACGGGCAGGGCGGGATGCCATCCCTCGTCGTAGGGGAGGACGTAATGCATCGCGCAGATCAGATCGCGGACGTTTTCCGGGGATTCCAGCATGGCCCGATAACCGTGCCGGGAGGCTTCTTCCCCGTAAGCGCCGTCGCATCCTTCGCCGACGAGGACAAGGCGCATGTTCTGGAGGGCGTCCATCTGCCGCAGAGAGGCGATGAACCTGAACGGGTCTTCGTTCAGCTCGTTTTTGACGACGATGGCGATATGGCAGGTGGAACGGTCCCTGACGACGCGGCTCGAGTAATCGTACGCCTGCCCGGTGTTGTAAACCCTGCGGATATGGCCCACTCCCCATGAAAGGAGGAACCCGTTGACCGTTTCGGCGATCGAGTCGTCCGCGGAAACCAGGAGCACCCGCGTGCGCGAGATGGGCATTCGCATGGAACCCACGGCGGCGTTCTCCGGCTGCTTCCCGAGGGCGATCGTGAACCAGAACGTGCTTCCTTTCCCGGATTCGCTCTCCACGCCGATCTTCCCGCCCATGAGCTCGACGAGCTCTTTCGAGATCGTCGTCCCGAGCCCCGTTCCGCCGAATTTCCGCGTGATCGAGTCGTCCGCCTGGGTGAATCGTTCGAAGATCAGCCCCTTGGCCTCCCTGGTCATTCCGATCCCGGTATCCGCAACCTCGAAGCGCACCGTTACGGTATTTTCGTCCTCCGCGACCTTGAGAACCCGAAGAGTGACCTCTCCCCGTTCCGTGAACTTGGTGGCGTTGGAAAGAAGGTTCGTCAGCACCTGGCGGATCCTTCCCAGGTCCCCCGTCACCAGGAAGGGGACGGATGAAGAAACCATGACGCGGAACGCCAGCCCCTTCGCCTTTACCTGGCGGGCGACAATCGACGCGGTGGTCTTTATGAAGGCATGAAGGTCCATCTCCTCCGGCTGGATCGACACCTTCCCTTCCTCGATCTTCGAGAAATCGAGAACGTCGTTGACCAGGGAAAGGAGCGCGGCCGCGGAAGCCTTGACCGTTTTCACGTACTCCTGCTGCTCGGGGTCGAGCCGTGTCCCGGAGAACAGCTCGACCGTTCCCAGGATTCCGTTCAATGGAGTGCGCATCTCGTGCGACATGTTGGCGACGAACCGTGACTTCGCCCGGTTGGCTACCTCTGCCTTTTCCATGGCGGCGGTGACCTTGCTGATCATGAAGCCGACGAAAACCGCCGGGATCAAGACCACGCCGGCGAGAAGTCCGTAGCCCATCTCCTTGTTTTCGATCCAGTACGGCGTTTGCGTTATGACATACCCGAAGAATATGATGCAGAGCGCGCTGCCGTATAAAAGATAACCTTTACCGTATCGAAACGAGTAGCCGAACATGTTCCAGAAGAGCACGAGGACGAGCGGGGCCCCTGCCTTCCCCGAAAGAAACATGCAGTAGCAGATTATGAGAGTGTCGAGCGTTAGGCCGGAAATGCGGCGGAGGTTGCTTTTCCCCGGCTGGATGAACGTGGAAACGAGCATCACGGTGGAGTAGAAGTTGTAGGTCAATGCCGCCCACAGCACCGCGGTCGGTACATTCCCGTGCCTGAAAAGGTAGATGTTGAATACTACGCAGAGTATGAACCGGATGTACCCCTGGTCCCGCTCCGGGCTTTCGGTTTTACGGGCGTAGATCAGGGCCTTCTTCAGGGCGATTCGCATTCTCCTTACGATAACCGGCTGCTCAGCCATGTCGTTTCCGTTTCGTCCATTTTTACACGGTGGCAGGCGCCGCCGACCTTGCGCATGGATCCAATGGAATCCTTATCGGCGGTCGGAAAAGTAATCTTCAGGGAAATATTTCATATTCATGAAATAAATGTCTGTGACTGACGTGGAACGAATATCAATGTGGACTTGCAATTGACCAAATATTAACGAATAGATGAGATATTAGTTGATAATGTATTAATAATACATTATATATTAGCAATTATTTATCGTTCGGCGCCTTTCCCCAGATTTCCTTGAGCCGTTGGTCGCGGCCGCAGGTCGCACGGTAAAACCTGTACCGTATCGGGTTTTTCTTATAGTAATGCTGATGGTAATCCTCCGCGGGGTAGAAATCCGATGCCTGCGCGATTTCCGTCGCGATTACTCCCTGGAATTGCTCCATTTTCTCCAGTTCACGCCTGGATTCCTCGGCAAGGCTCTTCTGTTCCTCCCCATGGTAGAAAATCGCGGACCTGTATTGCCTGCCCGAGTCGCAGAACTGCCGATCGACCGCGACCGGGTCGATGTTTCGCCAGAAGACATCCAGCAGCTTTCGGTAGCCTATGCGGGACGGATCGAACACAATAAGGACCGATTCCGCGTGTCCGGTTCCGCCGCCGGACACTTCTTCGTAGGTGGGATTCTTCTTCGTGCCGCCCGTGTATCCGGAGGTGACCGAAACGACTCCTTCCAGTTCGTCGAAAGGGTGCTCCATGCACCAGAAGCATCCGCCGGCGAACGTCGCCTTTTCGAGGGGCCGTGCCTCCCCGGCCGGCTCTTTCCCTGCGGCGGACGCGATCGCCGCGGCAACCAGGGATATGGTAAGCGTTACGAACATCACGCGTGCATTCATGCTTTTAAGAGTGCGTATCGGTGGACAAGGTTTCTCAAGGAATTGATCCGGGTGGGAAAAGCGGGTTAAATCCGGAGAGTGCCTCTGCGCATCTGAATTTCGAGAGGAGCCGCATGATGAAATACGATTCGGAATACGTTCCCGATTCGGCGATGGGGATCTTCGCCCATCCCGATGACGCGGAATTCATGGTCGCCGGGACGATCGCGCGGTGGGCGAGAGCCGGTTGCGAAGTGACCCTTGTGCTGCTGACCAGCGGAAACGCCGGGACGCACGATGCGGTGTTTACCCCCGGAACGCTCGCCCGCCTGCGCGAGAAGGAGGCTCGCGCCTCGGCGCGGATCCTCGGAGTGAGGAACGTAGTCTTTTTAAGGCAGGACGACTGCGGCCTTATACCGACCCTGGATCTTCGCAAGGAACTGGTGCGGCAGATTCGGAAGTTCCGGCCCGAGGCCGTGATCTGCGGCGATCCCCAGGCCTGGTTCTTCGACGACCGCTATATAAACCACCCGGACCACCGGGCGGCGGGAGTGGCCGCGCTCGAAGCGGTCTTTCCCGCTTCGGAAATGGAGCTTCTATGGCCGGGCAAGGGGAAACCGCACCGCGTCCAGGCCGTTTACGTATGCTCCACGCAGTCGCCGAACACCTGGGTCGACATCTCGGCCACGATCGACACGAAGATCGAGGCGCTGAAAGCGCACGCCAGCCAGTTGAACGGATGGGATCCATCGAGCAGGATCCGGGATTGGGCGGGCGCGGAGGCGCGGAACTCGAAGAGCGCGGGGCGGCGCGGCGGCGGAGGCCGCCCGGGCCGCGTTTCGCGGCCTATGTACGCGGAAAGCTTCCGGGTGATGAGGTTAAGGGAGCGTGAGAGGAGGCCTGAGGAACAGGACAATTCGTACGATCCCGCCGGCAGGCGAACAGCCCGCCGAAAGAGTTGAACTTATCCCGAACCGGTGCCTTGTGGTACATTTTCGTATCTGCCTGACGCCGCGCGCGGTTGCCATACGCGATTCCGGGAAGGATCCGAATGAAGGATTACTTCGAGTTTTCCCGCCACGGAACCGGATACCGCCGGGAGACGCTCGCCGGAATTTCGACTTTCCTTACCATGTCGTACATAGTCATCGTGAATCCGGCTATCCTCGCGGCGGCCGGCATTCCGAAGGGCCCGTCGATGGTTGCGACGATCGTTTCCGCGGTCTTCGGCACCGTCGTGATGGGGCTATACGCGAAGCGCCCGTTCGCCATCGCTCCTTACATGGGGGAGAACGCATTCGTCGCCTACACTGTCGTGAAGGTGCTGGGGTATTCCTGGCAAACGGCGCTGGGCGCCGTGTTCGTAGCGGGCGTCCTGTTCACCCTGCTGACGGTCTTGAAGGTAAGGAGCTGGCTGGCCGATGCGCTTCCGCAGACGCTGAAATTCAGCTTCGCGGCGGGAATCGGCCTCTTCATGACCTTCATCGGCCTCAACGAAACCGGCTGGGTGCGCCTGGGCGTCCCCGGCGCCCCCGTCGCCCTGGGAAATCTTGCCCAGCCTGCACCGCTTCTCGCGCTGTTCACGTTTCTCGCGATCGTGCTGATGATGATCCGGCGGATACGGGGCGCAATCGTGATAGGCCTTCTCGCGGCCACGTTCCTGTCGTTCCTTTGGAAAGTCTCTCCGGTCCCCGGAGAATGGATCGGCCTTCCTCCCTATCCCCGTCCGATACTGCTCCAGCTCGATATCCGGGGAGCGTTGAGTTTCCGCTTTTTTCCCATAGTGCTGACGATGTTCGTGATGGCCTTCGTGGACACGGTCGGAACGCTGATCGGCCTGTCCGCCCGTGCGGGGCTGCTGGACGAAAAAGGAAACCTGCCGGACATCGAGAAGCCGATGCTTGCGGATGCCCTCGCCACGACCGCCGCCCCCTTGCTGGGAACGACCACTACCGGGGCCTTCATCGAATCCGCAGCGGGGATAGAAGAGGGGGGAAGGACCGGGTTCACGGCGCTGGTCGTGGCGTTCCTGTTTCTTCTGTCCCTCTTCTTCGCGCCCCTGCTTACCGCCGTTCCTCCCCATGCGTATGGAGCGGTTCTCATAGTCATCGGGGTGTTCATGATCGCGCCGATCGCGAGGATCGACTTTTCGGACTACACCGAATCGATACCGGCGTTCCTGACGATCGTGCTTATGAGCTTCACCTACAACATCGGCGTCGGGATGACGGCGGGCCTGATGGCATACCCTGTGATCAAGGCGCTCTCGGGGCGCAGCCGGGAGGTGACCGCCGGCATGTGGGTATTGGCGGCGCTCGCTCTTTCATTCTACGTTTATTATCCATATCCTGAGTAGGGAAGGGGGTGGTCGGGGGAGATCCGCGAACGTGTCGCATGGGGCCGCGTAGTGAGAAATCGAACAAACGAAAGGATGAAGGAAATTCCAGGGAGGAACCCATGAGAAAGGCCGCCGTGACGATGCTGGTGATGGTGTTCGGTCTGTTCCTTGCCGCCGGAGCCCTGGCAGACAGCGCCACGAAGGATGAATGCGTGGCGAAGACGAAGGAAGCCGCGATGATGATCAACGAGAAGGGGCTGGACGATGCGGTAAAGGAGATCAACAACAAGCAGGGAAAGTTCGTTTGGAAGGACACGTACGTGTTCCTCATGGATCTTGACGGAAAGATGCTCGCCCATCCGATGAGTCCGGCGCTGATCGGGCAGAACCTGCTCGACAGGAAGGACAAGGGGGAACCCGGGAAACTCCTCTTCAAGGAGTTCGTGGATCTCGCCAAGGCCAAGGGCGAGGGATGGGTAGATTACATGTGGATGAACCCCGGCGATCCGAAGCCGAGGAAGAAGATCAGCTTCATCTACCGCGTACCCGGAAAGGACCTGCTGGCGGGCGCGGGGATCTGGGAATAGGATTTCGCGGCGGGGCCGGCGTTTTTTAAAGGCCGGCCCCGCGCTTCGGGAGACAACGATGGCAAAGAGCCTCACGCCGGACGAACTCTACAGGCGGTGCGACACCTCGTCGCTGCCCTTCAGGACGACCGCGAACCTGCCCCCCCTGGCAGGGATCATCGGCCAGAAGCGCGCGATCGACGCGATCGATTTCGGGCTGAACCTGCACAGCGACGGATTCAACATCTACGCTCTCGGGGAAAGCGGTACGGGCAAGGCATCGGCGATCCGCACTTTCATTTCCCGCAAGGCGGAGAAGGAGATCGTTCCCCCCGACTGGTGCTACGTCAACAATTTCCGGGAGACCGGCGAGCCGATCGCCATCTGGCTCGAGCCGGGGCGCGGGGCCGAATTCCAGAAGGACATGCAAGAGCTCATCGCCTTCCTGAAGACGGAGATCCCCCGGGTGTTCGAGTCGAAGGAATACAAGAGGCGGCGGAGCGCCGTGACCGAGGAATTCCAGGCGAAGCAGAAGGAAGAATTCGGGGCGATCGAACGCGAGGCTGAATCGAAGGGTTTCCGGATCAAGTCGGCTATGGGCGGATTCTCCATCGTCGCGATAGGCGCCTCGGGCGAACCGATCACGGAGGAGGAATACAACTCCCTGGAGCATCAACGGAAGGAAGAGCTCCGGGAGAACGGCCGTATGATCCAGGAGAAGATGGACGATGCGATCCGGCTCGTGAAAAAGGAGGAGAAGGCGACCGGTGAGAAGCTTAACGAGCTCGAACGGTTCGCGGCGCTGTCCGTACTGGGGCACCTGATCGAGGACATCAAGTCCAGGTACCCGAACAACTCGAAACTTATCTCATACCTGGACTCCGCGCAGGAGAACATCCTCGGCAACATCGACGACTTCAAGGCGCAGGCGGAGGAACAGCCCGCCCCGCCCCTCCCTTTCCTGAAGATGCAGAAGGAGGAGCCGAGTTACACGAGATACGCCGTGAACGTCCTTGTGAACAACGGGAACGCTGCAGGGAGTCCGTGCGTCTTCGAAAGCAACCCCACCTATTACAACCTCTTCGGACGCCTCGAGCACAAGCTGCAGCTCGGCGCCGCCATCACCGATTTCACGATGATCAAGGCCGGCTCCCTGCACAAGGCCAACGGCGGATATCTCGTCGTGAACGCCCTGGACCTCCTCCGGAACCTCTTCTCATACGAATCGCTCAAGCGCGCGATAAAGAATTCCGAGGTGAGGGTCGAAGACGTGTGGGAGCAGTACCGCCTCATCACAACGTCGGCCATGAAACCGGAGCCGATCCCGCTGAACGTGAAAGTCATCCTGATCGGAAGCCCGGAGATCTACACCATCCTGTACAACCTGGACGAGGAATACCGCGAGCTCTTCAAGGTGAAGGCGGACTTCGACAACCGCATGGACCGCAACGACGGGAATATCCTGAAGTACGCCGGGTTCGTCGCCTCGAAGACGGGAGAGGAGCACCTGCTTCCCTTCGATCCCTCGGGCGTGGCCCGTGTCGTCGAGTTCGGGTCGCGGCTGGCGGAGCACCAGGAGAAGCTTTCTTCGAAGTTCAGCGACGTCTCCAACCTGATACGTGAATCGCACTATTGGGCGAAAAAGGAAGACGCCGACATCGTCACCGGGGAACACGTGGAGAAGGCGCTCGGCGAGAAGATCTACCGCCACAGCAGGGTCGAGGACAGGATGCGCGAGATGATGGCGGAAGGGTCGCTCATCGTCGAAACTTCGGGGGAGCGGGTGGGGCAGGTGAACGGGCTTGCCGTCCTTGACACCGGGGACTACAGGTTCGGCAGCCCTTCCAGGATCACCACCGCAGTCTATACGGGGAAAGCGGGCGTGGTGAACATAGAGCGCGAAACGAAGCTTTCGGGAAAGATCCATGAGAAAGCGATTCTCATCCTTTCCAATTACCTCGGTAGCAGGTACGCCGCGAGACGGCCGATCAGCCTGTCGGCGTCGATCACGTTCGAGCAGCTCTACGGGATGATCGAAGGCGACAGCGCCACGTGCGCCGAGCTCTATTCGCTTGTGAGCGCGATCGCGGGAGTGCCGATCCGGCAGGGGGTGGCGGTCACCGGCTCCATGGACCAGAACGGGGGAGTGCAGCCCGTGGGGGGGGTGAACGAGAAGATAGAGGGATTCTTCGACCTGTGCTCCCTGCGGGGGCTCACCGGCGGGCAGGGGGTGATAATTCCGGAGCGGAACGTAAGGAACCTGATGTTGAAAAAAGAGGTCGTCGATGCCGTCGCGCAGGGAAAATTCCGGATCCACGCCATCGGGCACGTGGAAGAGGGAATCGAAATACTGGCCGGAATCCGGGCCGGGGAAGCTGATGCGGGCGGGAAGTACCCGGAAGGCACGATGAACCGAAAGGTGGAAGACCGGCTGACGGAGCTGCGCGAGGCCGTAAAAAAGGAAGGCGAGGCGGAGAGGAAAGACAAGAAAGAGGATTAGAAAAACTCGTTAAAAACTAAAACTGCGGGCGAGCCGCCGAGGCGGGGTGCCCGCTGAATCCGAATGAGCGATATTATGTCATTCATCCACCGGTTTATATTTATTCTGTTGGCCGTGTCCCTTCAATTTCCCCCGTGCCTGTGGGGGGGAGACGATCAGTACGCGGCCGAACGCCTGGCCATGGTGAGGGATCAGATCCGGGGCGGCGGGATCGCCGATCCGCGCGTGCTGCAGGCGATGAGCGAGGTTCCCCGACACCTCTTCGTGCCCGGCGAGTACCGCTCCCGCGCATACTATCCGCGTCCTTTGCCCATCGGGGAAGGCCAGACCATCTCGCAACCCTATATCGTGGGGTTCATGACCGAAATCCTGCGTCTGAAACCGACGGACCGCGTCCTTGAGGTAGGCACCGGCTCGGGATACCAGGCGGCGGTCGCCGCGAAAATCGCGGCGGAAGTTTACTCCGTCGAAATCTTCGAATCGCTGGCCTCGCGCAGCAGGGCCGCCCTGGCCGCCCCGGGATACGGCAACGTCCACGTCCGGCAGGGCGACGGATATTACGGGTGGGAGGAGAAATCCCCCTTCGACGCGATAATCGTGACCTGCGCAGGCGGCCACATTCCTCCGCCGCTTCTACGCCAGTTGAAGAACGGCGGCAGGATGGTCATGCCGGTCGGGGGCCCCTTCCTGACGCAGAACCTGGTATTCATCGAGAAGGGCAGCGATGGAAACATCAGCCAGCGAAACGTCCTGCCCGTCGCCTTCGTCCGCCTCCTTGGACACTGAGGAGAAGTCCCACCGGGGAGTTATACACGCCGTCTTTCTCCTGTCGGCTGCTGCGCTGGCGGACGAGATATTCCTTATCCGGCTCCTGTCCATCCGGTTCTGGCCGCATTTCGTCCCGATGATAGTGTCCCAGGCGATGCTCGGTTTCGGAGCGGCCGGCGTAGCCCTTCACCTGCTGCGAGAGAGAATCGAAAAATATCCCCGCCGGGTCTTCGCCTGGCTGATCATTCTTGCGGCCCCGTCGTTCGATCTTGCATTCCGCGCTTCGCAACGGATCGCGTTCGATCCGTTCCTGCTCCTTTGGGAGCCTGGAGCCTGGCCGGCGTTCGGACTGTTTTTCATACTGTTGGCCGTGCCGTTCTTCCTGGCGGGCGGCGCCATCGCCGTACCCTTTTCCTTCCGGATGGGAAGGCCGGGGCCGGTCTATGCTGCGAGTTTCGCCGGCTCGGCGGCGGGAGCCGTCATCGCGCTGGCGGTTTTCCCGCTGGTCCGGACGGAATCGCTGCTGCGAATCCCCCTGGCGTTATGCCTCGCCGCCGGACTCCTCTTCCTTCGCGAACCGCGACGGGGGGGCCGATGGGGCCGGAGGGCCGCCTGGGGGTTTTCCCTTCTCCTGCTTCTTCTTCCGCCCGCCGAATTGTCGCCGTCCCCTTACAAGGACCTGGCCGTTGCGCGCAAGCTCCCGGGGGCAAGACAGCTTGCCGCCCGTTACGGGCCGTCGGGGGATTACAGGGCGGTGTACGCGCCGGGGATCCACGTCGCCCCCGGATTGAGCTTCCGGTTCGCAGGGGATATCCCTCCGCAGGCGGTCGTTTTCTGCGACGGGGAGGCGAGAGGGATCGTACCCGCGGAAGGGTCGATACGCTATCCCGCCTATCTCGATTACTTCCCGTCCTCGCTCGCCTACCGCCTCGTAACACGGCCGGCTGTATTGCAATTCGGTTTGAGGGGGACCGAGGGGATCCTGGCGGCGGCAGGCAACGGAGCCTCCTCCATAACGGTCGTCGAGCCCGCGGGAGAACTCGCATCCCTGCTCAGGAACGACCTTGCCGCATTCTCCGGCGGATGGCCGGCCCCGGCGGGCACTGAGATACGGACCGAAGGGGCGAGAAATTTCCTCGCGAGGAATTCGGGCAGGTTCGACCTGATCGAAGCTGCGGAAATCTCGTCTCCTTCCTTCACTTCGCTGGGAATCCACGCTACCGGCGAGACGTTCCTCCTGACGCGGGAAGGAGTGCGTTCCGCCCTGTCCCGCTTGTCGGACAGGGGGCTTCTTTCCTTTTCCGGGTGGCTCAAGTCGCCTCCAAGGGAAAGCGTGAAGATCCTTGCGACGGTGCGGCTGGAGCTTGAACGCTCCGGAGCGGCGCCCGCATCGGATCGGATCATTATAGCGAGGGGATGGGGGACCTTCGTCGTACTTGCACGGCGCACGCCGTTCACGGAGGAGGATCTTCTCCGGGCGCGGCGGTTCTGCGAGGAGAGGGGATTTTCGATGGTCTGGCCTGCCGGGAGGGGATCCGTTTCCGGGGGAGAAGAGGAGAGGGCTTTGCAGGCCGCCGTGAAAAGGACGATGGAAGGATATTCCGGAGATCGTTCGGCCGACTTTTTCGACCTTTCCCCGGTCACGGACGATTCTCCGTATTTCTACCGCCTGCTCAAGCCGGGAAAACTTCCGGAGTTTCGGCGGATACTTGGAAGCCAGTGGATTCCGTTCGCGGAGTGGGGCGTCGTGTTCCTTCTTTTGTCCCTTGCCGTTTCGCTGGCGCTTGCCGCTGTCTGCCTCCTTGCCCCCCTCGGATTCTCACGCTTCCGGGAGTCGGCCGGCGGTGCGCCGTTCGCCGCATACTTTTCCGCGCTCGGGCTCGCCTACATGCTGATCGAGCTGACCTGGCTTAAAATCGGCATCCTGATCCTGGGCGATTCCATCCGTGCCGCGACGGCTGCGATCGGCGGCTTCGCGTTCTTTTCCGGACTGGGGAGCGCTGCGTCCGGCCGGTGGGATGCTCCGCGGACGATGAGCCGGCGTGTTTTCCCCGCAATCGCAGTTTTCACCCTGTCGGGATATACGTTCCTCTCCCTGTCGGCGGATAACCTTTTGTCCTCCGGAGAGGCGTTGCGTACGATCGCATTCCTGGCGTCACTTGCCCCGGCGGCCCTCCTTATGGGCGCGCCGTTCCCCGCGGCCATGTCCCGCCTGTCGGTTTCCGCGCCTTCCTCCATTCCGTTCGCGTGGGGGATCAACGGCTTCTTTTCCGTGGCGGGCGCTTCCCTTGCGTCGGTCGGTGCAATGTGGATGGGATTCCGCGGCACCGTGATCGCGGGCGCAGCCCTCTACCTCGCGGCCGGGGCGCTATATCCGAGGGTCGGCATCCGAAAAGGCGGCGAGTAAGTCACCTGGACGCGGCATCGGGTGACCGGAACAGGTGGGTGATGGCGTTGGCGTAGTAACACAGAAGCGGCAACTCATCCGGGCGCGCGGAATAGAGCCCGTCCCTCTCGTCCACAAGGCGGCGGAGCATAAGCATTCGAAGCCCGACGTCGACGGCGTAATCCTGGTCGCCGCGCGGAATGTAGACACGCGCCCCCGCGCCCAGTCCGCGAATGCAACGGTGCACCTCGGCCTTCAGCTCCAGGGCGCTGAGTCCTGTTCCGGGATTACGGAGGAATGCCGTAGCGACGAGGGAAACCGGCAGCACCGGGATGACGTTTCCCACGGAATCCATCAAACGCCGAGCCAGCGCCTCCACTTCCGGGAACCGCTCTTCCTTCTCCATCGAGCGGAAGTCGATACTCAGCTCGCGGCAATAATCCTTCATCGAAAGCGGCGTGCCGAAGTTGACGCAGGCGTAGCCGAACCGGTACCAGCGCCCGCGAAGCATAAGGTAAAGGTTCCGGAAGAAGAAGCCGAAGGTTTTCGCGAGAGCGAACGGGAAACTTTTCCGTTCCGCCGCGGGCTCGAGGTCGGCCAGCAGGCTGCGGTCTTCGAGCGTTCGGTCGTAGTTTATCCCCACGGGGATGAATACGAGGTCGCGCTCGCCCTCGGGCGGGAAAGACCTCAACATGTAATCGAGCAGGCCGAGCTTCGGCGGGCGCAGCGTCCCGTCGCGTGAAAGGCCGCCTTCGGGAAAGATCGCCTGGACGACGCCGCTTTCGGTGGCCATGCCCACGTACCGTTCCAGCACGAGGCGGTAAAGCGGATTGCCGGATTTGCGCCGTATGAAATAGGCGCCCAGCGAACGGATGAGAGCCTGCAGAGGCCATATCCTCGCCCATTCCCCCACTGCATAGCTTAACGCCGTGCGGGTCGCGGCAAGGTACGCCACAAGGATGTAATCCATGTTGCTTCGGTGGTTCATCACGAAGACCACGCTGGACTTCGGATGGACCCGTGATAGACCCGCGTCGTCGGTGAATCCCACCCGCACCCGGTAAAGCATGCGCGCCGCCCGCCTCGCCAGCCAATAACCGAGCCTGAAGTAGGCGTAGGCGTTGAAGGAAGGGACGATCTCGCGCGCATACCGTCCGACTTCGGCCATCACTGCGTCGCGGGGCACGTTGTCCCGGCGGGCGCATATTCCGGCGGCTTCCATGATCCTGGGGTCGTACATCAGCCGGTCTATGAGTACCTGCCGCCTGGTCATCGCGAAAGGATGAATCTCGAGATGGAGGCGCTTGTTGATCTCCTCTATGAACATGGCCGCTCTCCGCCGGAAGAACCATCGTACGCCGGGGATCAGCAGGCGTTCGAGCACGGCCCAAATCGCCAGCAGGGCCACGACGGCGGCAAGCCATAGAGGGAGGGTCACGTTTCCGGTCATTCCGGCTCCCTTTTCGATGGGATCTTCAATATTACCGTCATTTTTTACGGGGAAAAGCATCTATAATTCCATCAAGCGGAAAATACGCCGAGAGAGGAGAATCATGATGGCCGATTCGGTGAAAAAGGTCGATTACTTCAAAGCCATGGTTTCCAACAAAATCGGAGAGGGTGCGAAAACCCTTGAGGCCTTGAAAAGGGAAGGGGTGAACCTGCTGGCATTCAGCGGGTTCCCGCGCGGTAAAAAGGCCCAGCTCGATTTCGTCGCGAAGGACGGCGCTGAGTTCCGCAGGGCGGCCAGGCGGGCGGGAATCGACATCACGGAAAAGAAGACATGCTTTCTGATCCAGGGGAAGGATCGCGCAGGCGCGGTGGCCGCCGTTGCGGGGAAACTGGCGGAGGCGGGAGTGGGCATAGTCGCTCTCGACGCCGTAGCCGCGGGCGGCGGAAGATACGGAGCCATTCTCTGGGTCGCGCCGAAGGACGTCGGAAAAGCGGCGAAAGCGCTGGGCGCGTAGCGCAAACCGGGGCGCCGGCTGAATGCATCTCAGGAATAGAGGGCGCAAACCTGTATATTCCGATGGGTTTATATTTCCTTGACGCCTTGGCGGAATTGCTGTTAGAGTGTGCAGCGTCGATCGAAGCGTAAGTCCGCGTCGGACGGCGGGAATAATCTTAAGGAGGAAGGGCAAGTGGTACAAGGCACCGTGAAGTGGTTCAACGACGCAAAGGGGTTCGGTTTCATCTCCCAGGAGGGCGGGCCGGACGTGTTCGTGCATTACAGCGCAATCAAGGGCGAAGGCTTCAAGTCGCTCAACGAGGGAGACCGGGTCGATTTCGAAATCACCCAGGGCCCCAAGGGACCGCAGGCATCGAACGTCGTCAAAGTGAAGTGACGGCATAAGAATCGGGGGAAACAGCGCCCCTGACAATTGAGGCCTCGGCGCATCATTGCCGGGGCTTTAATGTTTACTTGAGGTGAAGTATGCCCGACGACAAGCGCGGGCTGTTCGAATCGCTGTTCGACATTTCCTTCAAGACTCTTGTCACGCCGCGGATCATCAAGGTCCTCTACGCGCTGTCGATCGTGGCGGCCGGTTTCATCGCCGTGGTGCTCGTCATCGAGGGGTTCTCCGAGTCGGCGGGAAAAGGGTTCCTGTCGCTGTTTTTCGTGTCTCCTCTCGTCTTCCTGATACTCGTGATATCCTCCCGGATCGTCTACGAATTGGCCATCGTCGTTTTCCGCATCTCCGAACACACGGCGGAAATCGCGAGGAACACCGCCTTAACGCCACGGCAGGAGGAAACGGCTCCGCCCGCGCCACCCGCCGGCTGAACGGGTTCCTGCGCCGCCTTCCCCGCCGCAGCAGAAGCCTGGCGGGAAATGGGGGGCAGGGGCTAGTCTTCCGCTTCCAGGAATTTTTCCGCGTCGATGGCGGCCTTGCATCCGCTTCCCGCTGCGGTCACCGCCTGCCGGTAGGAAAGGTCGTGCACGTCCCCCGCGGCGAACACTCCCTCCACGCTCGTCTTCGAGCCGTCGCGGAGCACGATATAACCCTTGTCCATATCGAGCTGTCCCTCGAAGATTTTCGTGTTGGGCTCATGACCGATGGCGACGAAGACCCCGTCGATCTTCCGTATTTCTTCCGCGCCGCTTTTCGTGTTCCGGATGCGCGCGGCCGACACCTCGTTTTTTTCGGAATCGAGGATGTCCACGACGACGCGATCCAGGAGGAATTCGATCTTCGTATTCCTCATCGCCCGGTCGATCATGATCCTGGACGCGCGGAACCGGTCGCGCCTGTGCACCAGGGCGACCCTGCTTGCGAAACGCGTGAGGAATATCGCCTCCTCGAGCGCGGTGTCGCCGCCTCCCACCACGATCACCTCCCGATTGCGGAAGAATGCCCCGTCGCAGGTGGCGCATGTGGATACGCCACGGCCCATGAGCCGTTTCTCCGAATCAAGCCCGAGGGTTTTCGCGGAGGCTCCGGTGGCGACGATCAACGTTCTTGTCCGGTACTCCGCCGACTCCGTCCTGACGGTGAAAGGACGGTTTCGGAGATCCACTTCCATCGCCGTTTCGAACGCGTATTCGGCGCCGAAACGTTGCGCCTGGCGTTTCATGATGTCGACCAGTTCCGGTCCCTGGATGCCGTCGACGAAACCAGGGTAGTTTTCGACGTCCGTCGTCAGCGTGAGCTGGCCCCCGGGCTCCCTTCCTTCCAGCACAAGCGGGCCGAGATTGGCGCGTGCGGTGTAGATCGCCGCCGTGGACCCGGCGCAGCCCGAGCCGAGGATGATCACGTTGCGGGTCATCTGGTTTCCTCCCGTTCTTGCGTTATCCGGGAAAGTGTGCCCCCGGCATGTAACGGATGTCAAGGGACGCATGGGCGTTGCAAAAAAAGGCTTAACGAAACGGGTAACTCAAAATAGGATAAGGGGATGAATCGCTCTCAATCCGTCCAGGGGATGGAGGGTCCCATGAAAAAACTCGCGGCGGTCGCGGCGGCGGCGTTGCTGCTTGCCGGGTGCAAACCTCAAGCATCGAACGAAATCAGGATCGGGCTCATCACCCCGCTGACGGGGGATGTGAAGACCTACGGCGAGTCGGTGAGAAACGCATTCGGCATCGCCGTGGACGAGGCGAACCGGGCAGGCGGGGTCGCCGGGATGAAAATAGTCCCCATCGTGGAGGACGACCGGAACGATCCCACCGAGGCGGCAAACGCAGCAACCAAGCTTATCAAGCAGGACCGCGTCCGCGCGATCGTCGGATCCGTAACCTCGAAGGCCACGATCCCGGTATCCGATATCGCTCAGGGTTCGAAGATCCCCGCAATCACCCCTTCCGCCACGAACCCGAAGGTCACGGTTGCCGACGGGAAACGGAAAGACTTCATGTTCCGCGCCTGCTTCATCGATCCTTTCCAGGGCAGGGTGATGGCGAAGTTCGCCCGCGAATCGCTTTTCAAGGAGAAGGCCGCCGTCCTGTACGACGCTTCCAACGACTACTCCAGGGGGATCGCGGAATATTTCGGCGACGCATTCCGGTCCATGGGCGGAAAGGTCGTCTCCTACGAATCGTACGGCAAGGACGACGTGGACTTCTCCGCCTTGCTCACGAAGGTGAAGGCCGCCTCGCCGGACGTGATATTCCTGCCGGACTATTACAACAAGGTCGGGCTGATCGCGAAACAGGCAAGGGAGAAGGGTATACAGACCTCGCTTATCGGCCCCGACGGGTGGGATTCGCCGGACCTGGTGAAGATCGCCGGGAACGCCGTTGAAGGCGGGTATTTCTCGAACCATTACTCGCCCGAAGACACGCGCCCCGAAGTGGTCGACTGGGTGAAGAAGTACAAGGAAAAGTTCGGGCAGACGCCGGACGCGCTCGGAACGCTCGCCTACGACGCCACGAACCTCCTGCTTGAAGCGATCCGGAAGGCCAACAGCGACGATCCCGCCAGGATCCGGCAGGCGCTCGCATCCATCAAGGGATACAAGGGAGTGACGGGGGAGGCCGGGATGGACGACAACGGCAACGCCGTCAAGAGCGCCGTGATCCTGCAGATCGTAAACGGCAGGCAGAAATACCTCAAGGTGGTGAATCCCTGACGGTGAACCCGTGTGGAATACTTTCTTCAACAGTTTCTTAACGGTCTTCAGACAGGATTCGTTTATGCGCTGATCGCCCTCGGATACACCATGGTGTACGGCATCGTCAGGCTGATCAATTTCGCCCACGGCGATGTCTTCATGGTGGGCGCGTTCCTCGGCCTGTACGCGATCGAAAAATTCGGCCTGCCCCTTCCCGCCGTCTTCCTCCTTGCCGTATTCGGGTGCGCCCTCGTGGCGGTCGCGATGGAGCGGGTCGCCTACCGGCCCCTGCGTGAAGCGCCAAGGATCGCGTCCCTTATCACCGCCATCGGCATGTCGCTGTTCCTGGAATACTTCACGTCGCTGCGGCAGGTCTTCGGCCCGAATTACTACTCTTTCCCGAGGCCGTTTCCCGTCACCTCATGGGAAGCGGGCGGGGTATCACTGACCAACATCCAGGTTATTATCTTCGCGGTGACGCTCTGTTGCCTTGCGATCCTCCAGTTCGTCGTATTCCGGACCCGCATGGGGAAGGCGATGCGGGCGGTCTCTTACGACCATGTGACGGCGGGGTTGATGGGTGTGAACGTCAACATGGTGATTTCGTTCACGTTCGGGCTCGGGGCCGCACTGGCGGGGGTGGGAGGCGTTCTGTACGGCATCGCATATCCGCAGATCAATACCTTCATGGGAGTCATGCCGGGCCTCAAGGCTTTCACCGCGGCCGTGCTCGGCGGCATCGGAAGCATTCCGGGGGCGGTGCTGGGGGCACTCATCATGGGGCAATCGGAAACCCTTACCGCCGCGTACCTGTCTTCCACTTACCGTGACGGAATCGCCTTCGTGATCCTGATCGCCGTCCTGTTGTTGCGCCCCACGGGGATCCTCGGCGTCCGGCGGACGGAAAAGGTTTGACCGGCGCCGGACGCATCGCATCCTTCGCACGGAATGCCGCTGCCTTTGCGGCCGCGGCGGCGGCGGGATACCTTCTGGAAGCGACCGGCATCGTCAATCCGTACTGGATCCAGATCTTCCAGCTTGCCTGCATCATGTCCATCTCGGCGTTGGGGTTGAACCTGATCTACGGGTTCACCGGCCTGTTTTCGCTGGGTCACGCCGCTTTCTACGGGATCGGCGCCTATACCGCGGCGTGCGTGATGAAATCCGCCGGCGGGGAATCGCAGGCGGTCTTCCTTGTTTCGCTGGCTGCCGGCACTGCAGGCGCGGCGGCGGTCGCTTTGCTTGTCGGCCTTCCCGTGCTGCGGCTGACGTCGGATTATCTGGGCATCGCCACTTTAGGATTCGGCATCATCATGAAAGTGCTGTTCGACAACGCCGACAGCTTCCTTCCGATGGCGGGCGGCGCGAGGGGAATGACGGGCATCGCGAAGATGACCAACGCCGCGTGGTGCGTCGCCTCCCTATGGATCGTCGCGGTCGCGGTGAGAAACCTCGTCCGCTCCGGTTTCGGCAGGGCGCTCGTTTCGATCCGGGAAGACGAAATCGCGGCGGAATCGGTCGGCATAGACACGTTCCTGTACAAGCTGGCGGGATTCGTCGCCGGCTGCGGCCTGGCGGGCATGGCGGGCGGCCTCTACGCGCACCTGTACACCTTCCTTCATCCCGGCAATTTCGATTTCTTCAAATCGGTCGACGTCCTGGTGATCGTCGTTCTCGGCGGCCTCGGAAACATCAGCGGCACGCTGGTCGCATCCTTCGGATGGATCTTCCTGCTGGAGGTATTGAGGGTCGTTCTCCCCTCCGAATTCATCGAATTCCGCTGGGTGCTGATCCCGGTCCTCCTGATCGTGACGATGCTTCTTCGCCCGCAGGGCCTGTTCGGATTCCGGGAGTTCCGGTTTTTCCGGGACGGAACGGAGGGATGATGCTCGAGGTCAAGGGCATCACGAAACATTTCGGCGGCATAATGGCGTTGTCGGGCGTGGACCTGCGCCTGCGCGAGGGAGAACTTGCAGGGCTGATCGGGCCGAACGGTTCCGGTAAGACCACGGTGTTCAACGTAGTGACCGGTATCTACCGGCCGGACGAAGGCACGGTTGCGGTTTCCGGGAAGACGATATCCGGGTTTGCCCCCCACCGCATCCTGGCGATGGGGATCGCACGCACATTCCAGAACATCCGCCTCTTCCGGAACCTCACGGTCATGGACAATGTGCGCACGGCTCTCCATCCCGGCGCGCCGTACGGCCTGTATTCGGCACTGTTCCGCGCGGGGAGATACGACGAGGGAGAAAGGGAGCTGCGGGAAAAGGCCATGGACCTGCTGTCCATGTTTTCGCTCCAGGTACGGAAGGACGACCTCGCCGGCAGCCTTCCTTACGGGGATCAGCGCAGGCTTGAAATCGCAAGGGCGCTCGCCACCCGGCCGAAAGTGCTTCTTCTCGACGAACCCGCCGCGGGCATGAATCCGTCGGAAGTAAGGGCGTTGATGGAATTTCTCACGGGAATCAGGAAGCGTTTCGGCCTGTCGATCCTGCTGATCGAGCACCAGATGAGGCTCGCGATGGGGATATGCGAACGGCTGATCGTGCTTGATTTCGGTACGGTGATCGCCGAAGGGACGCCCGAAGAAATACGGAACGACCGCCGGGTTATCGAAGCGTATCTCGGCCGGGGTTTCAAACGCGACCCGGAACTTAATGGATAAGGTCGGAAATTGATTCTAATTATAGATAAAATAAGCGTATATTACGGAAGCATGCCGGCGTTGCGAGATCTTTCACTTGAAGTGGGCAAAGGGGAAATCGTTTCGCTGATCGGCGCGAACGGAGCGGGAAAATCCACCGTATTGAAGGCCGTCTCCGGAGTCGTTTCACCGCGCATGGGAAGGGTCCTGTTCGGAGGGGCGGACATAACCGGCAAGCCGCCGCACAGGATCGCCAGGATGGGCATAGCCCACGTTCCCGAAGGACGGGGCGTATTCGCCAACATGACGGTTTCGGAGAACCTGGAGCTGGGGGGATACACCAGGAAATCCGCGCAGGAAGTAAGGAAAGACATGGAGCAGGTCTATTCGCTGTTCCCGAGGCTGAAAGAACGATCCAGGCAGGTCGCGGGCACGCTTTCGGGCGGGGAGCAGCAGATGCTGTCGATCGGCCGCGCCATGGTCGCCAGGCCGGCGCTGATGCTGCTGGACGAGCCTTCGATGGGCCTTTCTCCCTTCCTGGTGGGGGAGATATTCGACATGATCGAAGAGGTGAACCGCAAAGGCGTCGCCATCCTGCTGGTGGAGCAGAACGCTTCCATGGCGCTGGCGATCGCCGGCAGGGCGTACGTGCTGGAGGCGGGGAATATCGTCTTGCAGGGGAATGCCGCCGAATTGCAGAATGAGCCTAAAGTCCGGGAGGCATACCTGGGGGGGTAGCTGCAAAATGTCCATGGAGCGGATCCTTTGGTTCGACGAGCAGCTCCGTGCGGGGCGCAATCCCCGGTCCGCGGATCTGGCGGCGCGCTTCGATGTTTCCCTCCGGACCGCCCAGCGGGATATCGAGGCGATGCGAGACCGCCTGCAGGCTCCGTTGAAGCATCTTCACGGCGGAAAAGGCTACGCTTACGGCGACAAGTCGTTCGACCTTCCGTCCGCCTTCTTCCGCAAGGAGGAACTCGTCGCCCTGCTTTACGCGAGGCGGTTGTTCCGGGAAATCCGTCCCCCGCTGAAGGCGGAGGCCGAATCCATTTCCGCGCGGCTCGACGAGATGTTCCGTTCACCGCTCCTCGAAAAACTGGAAGACGCGGTTTCGTTCGATATCGGGCAGAGGGCCGATATTCCCGAAAGGATATTCTTCGACATGCTTCGCGCGATTCTCCGTAAGCTGGCGGTGCGCATCCACTTCCATCCTTACGAAGACGGAGAGGCCTCCGGGCGCGGTTTCGAAGCCGAGCCGCTGGGGCTTCATTTCGCGCACGGAAACTGGGTTCTTCTCGCGCATGCCGGGAAAAAGAAGGGTGTCTGCGCTTATCCCCTTGCGCGCATGCGGAGGGTCGAGGTCACGGGCCGGCATTTCGTTCATTCGGCGATGGCGGCCGCTGCGGATGCCGCCGCCCGCAGGGGGACGGCGATTTTCCGCGGTGGAATGGCGCGCGGCGTGCGGATCCGGTTTTCCCCCGGAAGGGCCGATCGGATTTCAGCGCAGCGATGGCATCCCGAACAGCGGGTCCAGTTCGGGCTGGACGGCTCGGCGGTCCTCGAGATTCCCGAAGCGCGGGTCCTGTGGGTCCTCGGCCTCGTCCTCCAGGAGCGCGGGGAAGCGGCCGTCATCGCCCCCGCGGAGCTGCGCGACGCCGTGCAATCCGAAATCGACCGCCTGTCGGCCGCGTACCCCGACAGGAAGCGTTAGCCCGCAATTCTCACCACGCTTCTGCGGCGGCGGCGGATACGGCCATGTCTACTGCGTTGCGCTCGGTCGGGCTCCTCGACGTAGTGTCAACTACGCCTGCGGTGCCCTCGGTCGCGACGCCTTGTATACATACCCGTCTCCACCGTCTCGCGACGAACCGTGGTGAGAATTGCGGGCTAGCCCGCCAGGCGCACGATGGGGACGGGTCCCGACGGCTCCTAAGGGTTGCGGGTGCGGCCGAAAACGGCGTCCTTCTTGAACACCCAGAAGAGCCAGCCGATCGCGGGGAAGAGGAACATGCCGCCGGCCGCGAGCGCGATCAGGAGAAAACGCAGCGTCGCCTGCGGGGACGCCGCGGCGGGGACGGTGACGTCGGGGCGGACGAGGAACGGATATTGCGCGGCTCCCCAGCCGGCCAGGATGATGACCGCCTGTGCGGCGGCGCAGATTCGTGCAACGGGATAGGACCGAAGAAGCAGCGACACGTGGGCGCCGAGCGCGGCGGTGGCGGCAAGGAAAACGAGCCCCGGCGACCAGTCGCTCCCCAACAGGGAATGATGGAAATCCTGGGCGCCGCGCCGGGCCAGCAACGGTACGATGACCATCAGGACCCCGACTGCCGCCGACGACCAAAGGGCGCGAAGGCGGAAGTCTTCCCGCAGGGCGGGATCGTCCGTTTCGAAGATCAGGTACACAGCCGCGAGGTAGGAAAAGACCGACAGGGTGAGGAACCCTACCGAGATCGGGAAGGGAGCGAGCCATGCCCGGGAGGCTCCGAATGCGGCCGCTTCCGCAGCGCGTATGCCTCCGGAGGAGACCGCGCCGATCACGACGCCCAGGAGGAGCGGCGTGATGAGGCTCGAGCCGGCGAAAACAAGCCCCCAGCGCCTTCTCTCCCCCTCCTCGTCGTGAAGGTGGTAGGAATGGAACGCGAACGCCGCCCCACGCAGGACGATCCCCGCAAGCAGCAATGTCACCGGAAGGAACAGGGCTGTGGAGACGAGAGCGAACGCGTGCGGAAATCCCGTGAACAGGATCACCACCGCGACGATGACCCAGATATGGTTCGTCTCCCATATGGGGCCGATGGCCTGCGCGATGAGGGCCCTGTGGGCGGGGCTGCGCGGCCCGCGGGAAAGCAGGTCCCAAACGCCTCCCCCGAAATCGGCGCCGCCGAGCAGCGCGTACAGGATCAGGGATGCGAGGATGGCCCCTGCCGCAAGGAGGGAAAGGTCGTGCATTTTATCCCTCCCCCCCGCGAACCGGCGGTCTTTCATCAGATGCGGGAAACGAGGGGCTCCTCGATACCTCTCTCCTGAGAAGCCAGGCGGCCGAAATTCCCAGGGCCAGGTACAGCAGGGAGAAAAATGCGAAGGGAAGCGCCAGGCCGCCGACGGGAGTGACGGCGTCGGCGGTCTTCATCACACCGCGTATGACCCATGGCTGGCGGCCGAGCTCGGTGACGCACCATCCCGCCTGCACCGCGACGATCCCCAGGGGGCTTGAAACGAGCACGGCGAGCAGAAACCTCGGATGGAGCAGATTCTCCCTCGCCCTCCACGCCAGAAGCCCGGCTGACAGCGCGAGCACTGCCATCGCAGTTCCGCAGGCCACCATGGCCTGGAAGGCGGCGTGAACGAGAAGGGGATCGGGCCATTCCTCCCGCGGAAACGCATCGAGACCCTTGACCTCGGCATCCGCGTCATGGAAAGCGAGCAGGCTCAACGCCTTCGGGATCTCGATCGCGAACCTCGTCGTGCCGCTTCGCGCGTCGGGGATTCCACCGATGCGCAGGGGCGCGCCGCGCTGGGTGCGGAACTGGCCTTCCATGGCGGCGAGTTTCGACGGCTGGTCCTTCGCGAGAAAACGCGCATTGAAGTCCCCGCTGACGGGAAGCAGGACGGCGGCCGTTCCCCCCACCCACAGGGCGATGGAGAGGGCATGGCGGTGAAAGAGATTCTCCCGGTCGCCAAGGAGCTTATATGCATGGATTCCCGCGACCGCGAAGCCCGAAGCCGCAAATGCGGCCAGCGACATGTGGACCGCTTCGGTAGCCCAGGCAGGATTCGCCATTGCGGCGAGAGGATCCACGGCCGTAGCCTTTCCATCGACGAGGAGGAAACCCGCGGGGCTGTTCATCCAGGCGTTCGCGGACACCACGAGTATCCCGGATGCCAGGCCCCCGAGCGCCACGCCGATCCCCGCAAGAATGTGCGCACCCGGTGAAACGCGCCCCCAGCCGTAAAGGTAGATCCCCAGGAATATCGCCTCCGCGAAAAAGGCGAATCCCTCGAGGGCGAAGGGGAGACCGACGATCCCGCCGGAGAACGCCATGAACCCGGGCCAAAGCAGGCCGAGTTCGAATGAGAGGACGGTCCCGGAAACTGCCCCGACCGCGAAGAGGACGGCGGTCCCGCGCGCCCAACGCTTCGCCAGCTCGAGGAACACAGGTTTTCCCGTCCTCCGGTGGGCCGCTTCGGCTATCACCATGAGCAGCGGCATTCCCATTCCGGCGACGGCGAAGACGATGTGGAACGCGAACATCATCGCCATCTGGGCGCGCGCGAGAGCCAGCTCGGTCACCGGTACCTCCCGGGCGATATTCTACACCACGTTGCGCTATTTATTACGGCCGGAGGTGCCCGACCGGGATCGGTTCGACTTCGGGAGGGGAGTTGCCCGAGAGGATATCGATAATGCGCTGGTGGAATGATTTCTCTTCCGCGCCGCGGTGAGAGGTGAGGAGGCTCACGCGCAGCGTTTTACCGCCGGGGAGGAAATGCTGCTCCGCGAGAAGGGTTCGCACCATTTGCCTCGCGGCGGCGCGAACGAGAAGTCCTTCCTCCGAATCCCCCGGAGGGACCGCAACGATTACGTGACCGTTGTCGCGGACCGCGTTCGCAGACCCGGCGATGACGTTCAGGACCTTGCTCAGGTGCAGGAGGAATCCATCTTTTTCCTCCGGTCCGAAGGACAGGATCGGTTTGCCCGCGGTCGTCGTTCCCAATGCAGCCACCGCGCCGGCGGGCGGAGAGCCGCCGATGAGTGTATTGTCCAGCCAGGGTTCCAGCAAGCGGGGATCCGAAAGGTCCAGGTCCCGCCGGATCGTTTCGGCGGGCCGGCGCTTCGCCGATGAGGGTGCGCCGTACGCCGGCCGGGAGATCGCCACCTGTCCCGGATTCGATGGATCCTCGGCAAGGGAAGTGATCGCCGCGCCGCGCTCCTTGAGTGCATCCGCCGGCACGGTATAGGTTACCGGCGGTATGCCGAGAGAAAGGAATTGGTATGATTCCCCGGAAATACGTTCCTTCCTGGCAGGGCATTCCCCGGGGAACGTCGAAAAGGAGCCCATGGTGGAAACCTCAAGGAATCGGTCATCGAGGAAGCGGCAGTTCTTCGCTGCATAGAGCACGGCATCCGCCACCTGCTCGTTCGCGGGCGGGTCGCCCGGGACCGTTGCCGGGAACCAGTCCCCGATACGTCCGAACCATTCCTCCAATTCCGCGCGCCTCCCCTTCGGCAGGCTGCTCTCGCGGATGCCGGCGAGAAAGGCCTTCGACGCGCTTTCACGTTCCCGGGGGGAGAGGGAGCGGTCGAAGGAGCGGAGGAAGCGTTCCTGGAGAGACCCGCTCTCGGCTCCCTTGAGGTCGCGCAGCGAACCCAGGCGCTCCGCGAATTTGCCGGCGTAATTCTTCATCACCCAATCCATCCGCGGTCCCGCGATAAGGCTGGGGGCGACGTCCGCGATCCGGATGTTTTCTTCACCGAGGCGTTTCCGGAGCGCGAGCGTCAAGGCCTTGAGAAGGATCTTGGATACCGTGTAGATCGTCCGGAACAGGTACGGATGATCGGCGTAATACGTGGACACGTTCACTATAGTACCGCCGCCGGGCTGGTTCTTCATGATGTCCCGGAGGATTGATACCGCCGTCCAGGGTCCGAGGAAATTGCTTCTCAGGACGGCGTCCCAGCTCGGCCGGTGGTCGCGGAGGACCTCTCCGACCGGGGAGAAATCCCCGCCCGCCCCCGCATTGTTCACGAACGCGTCGATCCTGCCGAAGCGGTTCCGCGTTTCCTCGATGAGGGCTCGCACTTTCCGGTGGCTGGAGACGTCCGTATCGATCCAGAGCGTGCGTCCTCCCGCACGGCGCATGGCGGCAAGCGCGGCGTCGGCCGCCGACAGCTCCTTCCGGGCCTTTTCCGTTTCCTCGGCGGTCTGGCCGGTCGAGCGCGGATGCCGGCTTGCAGCCACCACGGTCGCATGTTCCGCGGCGAACCGCAGCGATATTTCCCTGCCGAGGTTCCGGATGCCACCGGTCACCACGACTACCTTCCCTGCCATCGAGCCGGGCGCTTCCAGTGGTTCCTCCGGCAGGCGTGCGGTCGCGTTCTTCTCGTCGGGGAGGAGGACCGCTCCCGATACGATTTTTCCCTCTTCAAGGAG
Source organism: Deltaproteobacteria bacterium (assembly GCA_016218975.1). Classification (NCBI taxonomy): domain Bacteria; kingdom Pseudomonadati; phylum Myxococcota; class Myxococcia; species Deltaproteobacteria bacterium. The sequence continues at coordinate 26,231 of JACRCO010000032.1, read as the reverse complement.
CCAAAGAACCGTAGCGGCCGTCCTCGCGGCGCCGGCGGCCTTGTTCCTTCCGTCCGTCCTGCCGGGAAGGATCAGGCCGATGTTGATGTCGCTTACGTGCGACGGGGACGTGCCGTCGTCCTGCGCCTTCCTCATAAGGGCGCGTTCCATCGACTCGGTTGCGACTGCCGGGCGCAGCATCGCCTGGAAAACCTGCACGAGAAGCCGTTCCCGCAGGGAGGGAACGCCGGAGAGGTCCGGTCCCACGATGACGATCGTACCGTCGACTCCGTCGCGGTCCATCCTTCGCTCGGCCTGCCAGCAGAGAAGCCGGGGGATAAATCCGAACCGGTCGACGCATCCGCTCCACTCTTCGAAAGGATATCGGGATAGAGGGCGCTTCCAGTCCACGCTTCCGGTGAAATGAAGAAGGAGATCGATTCGGGGGAGGCTGTCGAAGAGTTCCTGCACTTCCGCCTGGCGGGAAAGGTCCGCGGGATAAACGGTCGCCGTCCCGTCGCCGCCGCTGGAATTTATCCGGTGGGCGAGTTCCTCGAGTTCGTCCGTCCGGCCTCCGGCGAGGACGACGTTCCCTCCCGCGCGGGCCAGCGCTTTCGCGGACGCTTCGATGAGCGGTCCGTCCCCGCCGGAGCAGGAGTGCAACGCAATCAGCGCCACCTTTCCTGCGAAGTCCGGGTATCGCGAAAGCGCGGCGGGGGATGGCAGCACGGCCGGCGGCTGCTCGTAGGTAACGCCTCCCATCGGAAGGCGGTGCCCCCCTATGGTGCGCCGGAAGGCGACGTGCTGGACTTCGAGCGCTACCCTCGCGAAATGCCTGGGATGGACGAATTCGCGGCCTACCGTGCGGTCGAGAGTGTCCCGTTCCAGCGTCTCGGGAGATACCTTGCGCCCGATGCGGGCGCGCGCCTGCGACCCCTTGTCGAAGACGCCGGAGCCTTTCCGGATACGGTCTGTAGCCACAGCCGCGGGGTTGAGGGACAGGACGGAGATGTTCTTTTCGGCGAGCATCCAGGCGAGATAATCGCCCAGGGCAAGCTTGGCGGATTGCGCGGAGGTGTACGGAAGCCGGCCGGGGTAGGCGTGAAGCACGTGGCGGTGGATGCTCTCGCTGTAGAAGGTCCCGACCATGACGATCACGCCGCCGCGGGGCCTGGTTTCCATCAGGCGTGCGGCCTCGAGGCTGGCGAGCCATGCCCCCGTAAGGTGGATATTCATCGCCTCACGGTACTGGTCGAAATGCTCCTCCCGGTATGCGGAGCCGAATTCCACAGGCCCCGATACGCCCGCGTTGTTGTAGAGGAGGTCGATCCTGCCGAATTCCCGTTCGATCCGCTCGAACATCTCGCCGACGTACTTGGGATCGCTCAAGTCTCCCTGCACGATCAGTGTCCGGTTCGTCAACCCGAGGAAACGGATCAGGTCTTCGATGTCCGCGCGCGTCTCCTCGAGCGGCGCGGGCCGCCGTCCCGTTATGACGACGTTCGCCCCGCGCCCGGCGGCTTCGAGCGCGATCGCCCTCCCCATCCCGGTTCCCCCTCCCGTGACGACTACGACCTGTCCGGCGAGCGACGTATCGGGATACCGGACATAGTTATAGGAATGGGTTACCGAGACGGCGCGGCGGATGAGGTGGCTTGCGCGGGCTGGATTCGTCTCTTCGCCGAGCGAGACGAACAGGCGGTAAAGAGGGTCCTCCATGCCGGTGGCTTCATAGTAGGCCGCCATCAGGCGCCGGGTATCGGCGGTCAGGGACTGGAAGAACCGGTAGCCCTCGAGCGCGCCCTTTACCGCCACCCCGAACTGTTTGTCTATATTGAGTTTTTCATCGGGGAATGCTCCGTCGCGGACGAACCGGCAAGCCAGGATGGCCGGAATCCCTTCCGGAAAGTTTCCTGACGTCATTTCCCGGCCCAACGATTCGATGAACGATTTTTCGAATACCCAGTGCACGCGTCCATGGCCGTCGATGAACTTCGCACTGGGCCGCTCGAGATCGGAGATGACGTGGATGCTCCTGGGGCTGCCTTTCTCCGCCAACGGGTCCGTGCCGGTGTCGCCGCCGAGGGCTTCCTGCCGGCCACGGACCACCTCCGCGGCGGCGCCGAGCAGCGATGCGAGTTCCCTTGCTTTCCTCCCCGCCCATGGTTCCGCAAGGATCTCGCCTTTCTCCATGCGGAGCCCTTCGTACCCCGGGTCGGCATCGAGCGCATGCGACCGGATGGCGATGGCGATCAGCCCGGAGATCTCCTCCCGCGAGCTCTCCGGGGTATCCTGCGAAAGGGCCATCTTCCGAAGTATCTCCAATGCGTCGTCGGTGTTTCCCTCCTCCAGGGCTTTCCTTCCCTGGGCCACGCGTTCGCGGGCTATCTCTCCGCGCGTCTCTTTCAGGACCGTTTCCACGTGCTCCCGGTACCTTGCGCCCATCGCCCGTGCGAGGGAGACCACCTCGCCGATCCTTCGTTCGTCCGTCCCGTACGCCGCCGCAAGTTCCTCCATCCGGAACTCGTCCGGTTCGTAGGAAGCTCCGAGGATGCGGTCGAAGTAGGCGAAGTCCCGGTCGCGGCCCGCTTCCCCGGCGATGAAGCGGTTCAGGTCGCTGATGTCGGTGCCGTCCGGGGACGGAGGCGAAGCGTTGAAGGCCGACTCGCAAAGCACCGCCGCCATGTGCGGCAGGCCGAAGGCCCACTCGAGGATCGGGTGCAGGATCGCCTGAAGAAGAAGGCGCGGGTTCTGCCGCGTCTTCGAGAGAAACGCTTTCGTGATGAAGATGCAGGGCGAAGCGCCGTCCACGTCGGGAAACCGCTTTTTCCCCGCCCAAAGGATCTCGCTCCCTTTACGGACGAGCAGGACCTCGCAGGTCGGACGTGCGTTATCCCGGGGAAACCCGGTCCGTTCGTCGAGGTCGACGATCGAGACTCCTATCTCTCCTTTCCTTAGAATGCGCGCGGCGTTTTCCGAAGCGTTGCCCGCGCCGGCCGGAAATATGGAAGCGGTCGCAGCGGGAAACCGGTGCCCGCGAAGGAGGAACAGGATCTCTTTCAATGCCGCCTGCGGAAGATCGAAGACCTTTCCCTCCGCCTCTTTCTCGCGGATAAGGCCGGCGATGCTTTCTATCTCATCGGCGCCGATATGGCGGTCCCCGGGAGCTTTCTTCGTTATCGGCATATCGCCGCTCATGCTTCCTCCGGAAGTGTCAGCAATGTGAGAAACGACGATTGGCGAGGGTCCTTCTCAACGAAGCGGCGAACCCATTCCTGCCCTCCCGCCGATGCGGCCGCCTCGCCGAACGCCACTGCGTCGTTCGCGAGACCCGCCGCGAAGCCGTTTTCGAAACCGTGTATCATCGCCTGCAGGGCGACCCTTGCGGCGAATCTCCTTGCGGCCCGCAGGTCGGAGGCTTCGGCGGCGCCGGGGGCGGGAGCGGAAAGGATGTCTCGCACGGACGGCAGTCCGAGAAGGCGGTCGAGGGCTGCCTTCTGCCGCGACGCGGCGCCGTCCCAATCGATCTTCGGCGCCTTCCTTTTACCTTCGAGTATCTCCTTCACCACCCGGATCGCGCGCGGGAGGGCGGCCGCCGAATTGCAGAATTCATCGGCAAGCCCCATCCCGACGGCGGCGTGGCCGTCGACGGGTTCGCCGTTGACGCACATCGACGCGGCTTTCCACGGCCCCGCGAGGCGCGGAAGGCGCTGCATCCCTCCGTAACCGGGAATGATCCCGAGCTTCACTTCCGGTTGTCCGAGGCTGGCGTTTTCCGTCACGATCCGGTATCGGGCGCTCATGGCGAGCTCGTTGCCGCCGCCGAGCGCGAAACCGTCCACCACCGCGATAACAGGCACCGGGAGGTTTTCCAGCTCCGTGAAGACGCCGATGTTTTTCGCGGCGAGACGCGCTATCTCTTCACTGCTCTTGCCGAGGAACTCCTTGACGTCCGCGCCTGCCACGAAAGACCTTCCGGATCCGGTGAGGATAACCGCCCGCACCGTCTTTCCGTCGATCGTCCCGGATTCCCGGATTCCCCGGATAACGTCCGCTAACTGCGAGAGCACCTCCTCGCTGAGCGCATTCAATGCGTCGGGGCGGTGAAACGAGAGAACTGCGGTCTCGCCCGCAAGGCGAATTCCGAGAAAACGGTTTTGACGCGGATCGGGGGCGCGCAAAGCGTCGCCGAGGTAGCGATCCTCGCAATCCGCGATCGTGCGTCCCGGGCGATCGGCCTGGACGAGCGCAACCCCCTTGGGTTTCGTCATCGAGCCGTCCAGCATGCGCTGCTGCAGCCCGGGGATGCCGTCCAGCCCGGTCATCTCCAGGTCGTCCTGCTCCATCGACAGCCCTCCGCCCGCAAGAAGGCGTACGACTTCCGCCGCCTGCGAGGAGTTGTACATGTGAGACCCGAGGATGGACAGGTCCGTTCCGCCGCGGACAACGATATACCCCGAGGGCATTGCATCTCCCTCATCGAAATCGCGAAGCACGAACGAACTGAAGTGGAGGGTGCTTTGATCCGTTCGCTCGACTACGAAGTCCGGGCTGACCCTGGAGCCGAAGATGCCCCACAACGCTTTGCCCAGGGCCTGCGCATGCTTCGTGAAACCGGAGGCGTACCCGGGATTCGGCCGGCCGTCGGAGGTCAGGGGATCGGGCATGTCCTCGGGGAATTCGAAGGCGTCGCGGTCGAGGAAATTCTTCGGCGGCACCCCCATGCGCCGCAATTCCGCGATTCCCCGCTTTTCCGTTTTCGAGGAAGCGATGACGGCGATTTCGGCTTTCCGCGACAGGGCGGCGCGGGCGAACTTGCGGGCGTAGGCATCGGCGCCCCAAATTAACCCCCGGCGGCCGGGAAGCAGCCCGATTTCATCGAATATCGCATCCGGGTTCCCCTTTCGGAACAGGATCTGCTTCTGGCGCATCCACACCCACCGTGCATCCATGGCGAACCGGCGTCCCCGGTACCAGAACGTCTCCTTGTATTCGCCGCGAAGGCCCGCACCCGTTGCGCCGAAGAAGGCGAGCCTGCCGTCATCCGAAAGGACGGAAACGAGCAGCGGGAAGAGGGCTCCGCCCGTATGCTCGAACACCGCGTCAACGGGACGCCCGCCGTTCGCTTCGAAAACCTTCCTGCGGAACGGCTCCGTCCTTTTTTCCCATTCATCGAGGCTCTCGCCGGAAGGAACGACGCCGAAGACCTCTCCCGGAATTTCCCTGCGGTTCACGAAGGCATCGGCCATCCCCCGTTCGATCAACGACCGGGCAAGTTCGGGGTTCGATCCCATGATGAGTACACGGGCGCCGAGGGCTTTTGCGATCTGTATCCCGGCGAAGCTGGTCCCCTTGCCGCCGCCCATGACGAGGACCGAATCGCCCGGCGCAACCCGAAGGCGCTCGACAACTGCGCGGTAAGCCGTGCCGAAGGTGAGCATCATCGCTGCGAGCCGCTCCGGCGTGTATCCGCGCAACGGCGCGGGGACCGGGATCGCCCGATCTTCCTCGATAACGACGAATTGCGCGTTGAAACCGTCATGGGTTTCGTAGCCGCGGATGTTCCTGCCGGTCCATGAGTCGAGAATGACCGCCTGCCCCGACCTGACGCGCGTTACAGCGGGGCCTGCGTCAACGACAATGCCGAGGGCGTCGCTTCCGGGGATATGGAGCGCGGCCGAATCACCGCGGCCGAACACGGGAACGGGCAATCCGAGGGCCGCAAAGTTCGTGTTGAAGTTCGGGCCCGTCGCCAGAACGGCCACGATGACTTTTTTCGCATCCGTCGGACGAAGCCGCGGCGCGGCGACGGTCTCCATGCGCAACGATTCCGAAGGGGGGCCGTATCGTTCGCGGTGGATCGTGATCGCCTGCATGCGTTCGGGGATGTCCATCTCGAGGCAGGGGAGAACTCCAAGGGGCCAGTAACCGCCGTGCGCGAGGGTCGGTCCGCTCAATTTCTGTTACCTCCGGGTTCGTTGTTCACCTGGCGTCCTGGGGAAATATTTTGTTCTTAGGATTCAGGTGAATTGAAATCGATTCTACGGAATCATATAATAAAAATTGCGGTAAACGGCGCATATGGGCGGCAACTCGCGAACCAACCTTCCGGCGGAAGGGGGTCGCGATGGCGGATTTACTGATCTGGGTGTTTTTCGGAGCCGGTTTTTTCGTGATGATCGTGATGATCGTTTCGGTGTTCCGGGGGATCTGGGAGGGCAGGAAAGAGCGTGAACTCTGGAAGTCATTGGAGGGGAAATCTTCGTTTTTAAAGAAATAAGCGGAATATAATGTTTTTTGTACGGTCATGAATAAAACATACGGGTAAGCAGGCCAATATAATGCTCAAAGTGGGAAAATAATTTCCCATTCGTTTGTTTCAAATCGGCATATAGCCCGAAAAATCCTCTTGAAACCTTCTTATTCCAATGAGCATCCTCACGGTCTGGAATTTGCTTCAATACACGCAAGTGAATGCAACGAACAACCACGTTGCATTAATTCGCAGAGAAGCGCGGGCGCCGAATGGAAATTCGTGGATATCCCGTTTACCGCATCGCAGCAGGAGATAAGGACGTCGAGCGCATCGGTTCCATTCTCGAATTTCGTCGAAGCCGCAGGAGCATGAACCGGCTCGGCCTTACGAAACTCGCGCAGAAGATTTTTGCCGGCGGGCCGGGCGATATCGTCATCGTGGGCTACGATTCCATACTGGAAAGGGAAGAACTCCTACAGGAGTCCGGGATACGAAGTTCCGCAGGATAATCAAGAATCCCATTGACAGCCCGGTTCAATTTGGATAGGTAGAATACGTCACTTTTTCGGTCCTTCGTCCGGGCGTTGCGCGCGCCGATGGCCGGCGCGAAATATAGCTTCCACCTGACGGGCCGAACGCAACGGGGCGGCGCATCGCCCCCAGACGAACGACCCGAGGGGTCGAACCAAAGGAGACGGGAATGGCGACTGGAACGGTCAAGTGGTTCAACGACGCAAAGGGGTACGGCTTCATCACGCAGGACGAGGGGGACGATATCTTCGTACACTTCAGCGAGATCCGCGGAGACGGCTTCCGCTCGCTGGCCGAAGGGCAGAAGGTGGAGTTCGAGGTGACCGCGGGACCGAAGGGGAAAAAGGCGGCGAACGTCCGCAAAGTCTGAACGCCGATTCCCGCATCGAATCCGGGCGCCAGGGGGGCAACTCCCCGGCGCCTTTTCTTTTCCGCACCCCTTTGTTAGATTGTCGAAAACAATCCCGGCGGTGAATCCATGTCCGATTCCCTCGTTCCCCTGTTTCGCCCGGAACGCATCGCGGTCGTCGGCGCTTCGTCCAATCCGGAAAAAATGGGGTTCCAGATATTCCGTAACATCGTCGAGGCGGGGTTCCGGGGAGAAATCCTGCCGGTCAACCCCAAGGGCGAGACAGTGCTCGGCAGGATCTCGCTCAAGTCCGCATCGGAGCTTCCCGAGGGGACCGACCTGGCGGTTCTCATCATACCGGCAAAGCTAGTCCCCGGGACGATTCTCCAGCTCGGCGAGCGGAAGGTCCGGTCCGCCATCGTCATCAGCGGGGGATTCGCGGAGTCGGGGGAGGCGGGGGCAGCCATCCAGGAAGAGATGACGCGCAACGCCGCGCGGTGCGGGATCCGCATCGTAGGGCCGAATTGCCAGGGGGTGAATTACCCTTATCACGGGGTATGCGCCTCGTGGCCGCTCATCACCCGGAGAGGCGACATCGCCTTCATATCCCAAAGCGGCACGGTCGGGGCGGCGATGGCCGACTGGGCTTCGGAGGATCATCTCGGGTTCTCCGCGTTCGTCAGCATGGGGAACCGCGCCGATGTCGACGAGGCGGACCTCATCGCATTCTTCGCGGGCGATCCGAACACGAAAGTGATCTCCCTGTACATAGAAGGGGTGAAGGACGCGGCGAAGTTCCTCGCGGCCGTCGGGAAATGCCGAAAGCCTTTGGTGATCTTCAAGGCGGGACGCACCGAGCGGGGAAGGAAGGCGGCCGAATCCCATACGCGTTCGCTTGCGGGGAGGGACGAGATCTACGACGCTGTGTTCCGGCAGTTCGGAGTCCATCGCGCGCAATCGCTGGAAGACCTCTACGACTTTTCCAAGTCGCTTGCCTACCTGCCTCCGCCGGAAGGCCCAAGTATGCTGATCGTGACAAGCTCGGGGGGATCCGCCATCATCGCCACCGACGTGGCGGAGGAGGAAGGTTTCCGCGTGACCCCGTTGCCGGACGGGCTTGCGGCGCGCTTGAGGGAGTTGCTGCCTTCCCACTGCATCGTGGGGAACCCGCTGGATCTCACCGGAGACACCGACGCAGCAAGGTACAGGAAAGTCCTCGAAGCTGCGGCCGGACATTACGACGTGGTCATGCCCATATTCGGCGACCCGATCCCGGGCGCCTGCGATGTGATCACGCCGGGTAGGTGCGAACTTGTATCCTACCTGGGCGGCGCCGATGTCGAGCGCGCGGAAAGGGTGTTGCTACACGAAAAGAAGATAGCGGTGTTTCCCACTCCCGAGCGGGCGGTGCGCGCCCTTGCGTGTCATGCGCGGTTCCGGCGGGAAACCTTCCCGCTGGAGGCGGGGAAGACGCCTGACGCGCGGAGCGGAGAGGCAGGTGGAAAGGCCCTCGCCCCGGCGGACTCCATGCGGCTCCTGTCGGACGCAGGGTTTCCCGTCGTACCGTTCGCGCACGCGCGGAACGAGGAGGAGGCCGTCAGGGCGGCAAGGAAAATCGGCTATCCCGTCGCGGTGAAGGTGAACTCTCCGGATATTACGCATAAGAGCGATATAGGGGGAGTGCTCCTCGGCATCGCGGACGATGAAGGCGTGCGGCGGGCCTGCCGGGGCATAGCCCAGGCCGTGAAACGATTTGGCGCGAGGGACGAGGGTGTTGTCGTCAGCGCGATGGCGCAGCCGGGAAAGGAAGTCATCGTCGGAGTGGCGAGGGACCTCCAGTTCGGACCTGCCGTCATGTTCGGCATGGGCGGCGTCCTGGTGGAAGCTATGGAGGATGTTTCCTTGCGGATCGTCCCGCTGGCGAAAAAGGACGCGGAGGAAATGATTGCGGGGATACGGGGCGCGAAACTGCTCGAAGGCTATCGCGGCGGAGCTTCCTCGGACACGGCGGCGGTTCGCGAACTTCTGATGAAAGTGTCCGCTTTCGCCGCGGATCATCCCGAAATGGCGGAGCTTGACCTTAACCCGGTCATCGTACACGAAAAAGGGGTTTCGATCGTCGATGCGCGGGTGGTTCCCGCAGACTCGAAGTCATGAGCCTGCGGATCGGCATCCCGAAAGAAATAAAGTCGGGAGAAAACCGCGTCTCAATGACACCGGAAGGGGTGGATGCGCTTGGCCGTGCCGGTGCGTCGGTAATCGTACAGGCCGGCGCGGGGCTGGAAAGCGGGTTCACCGACGATGAATATTCCGCAGCGGGCGGAGCGATCGTCCCTTCGGCCCGTGAAGCCTGGGATACCGACCTCGTCGTCAAGGTAAAGGAACCCGTTACAACCGAGTATCCCTTCCTTTCCGAAAAAACTTCCCTGTTCACGTATCTTCACCTCGCGGCGTTGCCGGAGCTTACGGATGCGTTGCTGGCCCGTCGCGTTACGGCGATCGCGTACGAAACCGTTACCGTGGAAGGCCGGCTGCCGCTTTTGAAACCCATGAGCGAGGTGGCAGGGATCCTGTCGGTGCAGGTAGGCGCGAGGGCTTTGGAGAAGTCCTGCGGAGGGCGGGGGGTCCTGCTGTCGGGCGCAGGCGGTGTTCCCGCATCGCGCGTCCTCGTGATCGGCGCCGGCATCGCGGGCAGGAGCGCGGCGCGGGTCGCCGCCGGAGTGGGCGCGGCGGTGACGATCCTCGACATCTCCGCCGAAAAACTGGTACGCGCCGCCGGTGAAATACCGGCCGGGGTACGAACCGTCCTTTCCACGCAGGAATCGATCCGGGCGGAAATAGCGGAAGCCGACCTGGTCATTTCGACGGTGCTTGTGGTCGGCGACAAGGCGCCGGTGCTCGTATCCCGGGAAATGCTGCGGATGATGAAAAAGGGAGCGGCGGTCGTAGACATTTCCATTGATCAGGGAGGGTCTTTCGAAACTTCCCGCCCGACGACGCACGCTGCCCCCTATTTCGTCGAGGAAGGGGTGGTGCACTATTGCGTCGCGAACATGCCTGCGGCCGTCCCGCGCACTTCGACCGCGGCGCTGGTGTCAGCGACGCTCCCTTATGTGGTTTCGCTGGCGCGCGACGGTGTGGAGGGCGCATTGTGTAAGGATTCCGCGCTGCGGGCAGGGCTCAACACCTTCCGGGGAAAGGTGACCTGCGAAGGAGTGGCAAAGGCGCTCCGCAGGGTGTATACGCAGCCGGAGACGCTCCTTACCTTAAAACGGGGACGTTCCTCTTAAAAACGGGGACGTTCCTGAACTTTTTTCAACAACCTGTGGAAAAAAGTTCAGGAACGTCCCCGTTTTAAGGATGCGACGAAGGCCTGCACCTGGGCGCGGGTGGCGTCAATGGTTCCCGAGTTGTCGATGACGATCCCGGAGGCGCGCGCCTTCTCCTCCGGGTCCATCTGCGATCCGATGCGCTGAAGCGCCTCCTCCCGCGTTATCCCGTCGCGGGACATCAGGCGGCGAACCTGCTCATCGAACCCGCACCGAACGGCGATCACCGCCTCGAAGCGGCCCTTGCGATTCGCTTCGTATATAAGCGCAGCCTCGACGACGGCGATCTCGCGGCCATCCGCTTCAAGCCTGCCGAGCGCGCCGGCGATCTCCATTGCGATGGCCGGATGAGTGAGGGATTCGAGTTCCGCCCGCCTCGCGGGGTCGGCGAAAACGATACCCCCCAGCTTTTTACGGTCGATGCCGCCGTCGGGAAGAAGGATACCGCTGCCGAAACGCCGGACGATTTCCGCATGAACAGGACTTCCCGGGGCCGCTATCTCGCGGGCGATCAGGTCGGCGTCGACGACGGGTATGCCTTCCTCGGCGAGCATGCGCGCCACGGTGCTCTTTCCTGTCCCGATTCCACCCGTCAGCCCGTAAACCTTCATGGCGCGATTATAACAGCCGTTTGTGCGTTGACAACGCAGCGGAAGCGGTGGTACGGTCGTATCATAATGAACCACCATTCATAATTGTTGAAGGAGGGGAAGATGGCCGACGCCGCGGTAACGGAGTTCTTCGAGTCGCTCCAGGTGAGACTGGCGCAGAGCGCTTCCAGGCTGGCCGGGATGAACTGCGTCTACCAGTTCCGGGTGGGAGACGCGCTTTACAATGTCACGCTGGCGGACGGAAAGGCCGCGGTGGCGAAGGGCGAGGCGCCTTCCCCGAACTGCACCGTCACGATGGCGGAAGCCGATTTTCTTGCGCTTATCTCGGGGAAACTCAATGGGCAGATGGCGTTCATGACGGGGAAACTCAAGGTCGCGGGAGATTTCGGTCTCGCTCTAAAGCTGGAATCGCTGCTCAAGGGCTGAAACAGGAAGGAATTGAGGAAGGCAAGGAAAGAACCATACCTCGAGGCGGCGGAAGTTCTCGCTTCCCGAAGGAATGCGGTCGCACTGACGGGGGCGGGTATTTCCGTTGAGAGCGGCGTACCTGCGTTCCGCGGCGCGCAGGGGATGTGGGAGCGTTTCGACCCGTCGGAGTACGCGACCATCGGCGCATTCCTCGAAGACCCGGGAAAAGTCTGGAAAATGCTCTCCGAGATGATCGACGTCCTTAAAAAGGCCGCTCCGAATCCCGCACACAACGTTCTTGCGGAACTTGAAAGGATGGGCATCCTTCGGTCCGTCATCACCCAGAACGTCGACGGCCTTCACCAGGCGGCCGGATCCCGGAAGGTGATCGAATTCCACGGCAATCCGTCGGAACTTGTCTGCATAACTTGCTGGAAGCGCTATCCGTCCCTGGAAAAGGTCGCAGAAGGGATCCCGCCTCGTTGCTCCTGCGGTGCGATACTGAAGCCCGACATCGTGTTTTTCGGAGAGCCGATACCATGGCACGCCCAGGAGGATTCCGAAACCGAAGCGAGGGAATGCAGCGTCCTGCTGGTCATCGGTACCTCCGCGCAGGTCGCCCCGGCTTCGGAAATCCCGCGGATCGCGAGGAGGCAAGGTTCCTTCATCATTGAAATCAACCCGGAAGAGACCCTTTTGACCGCAAACGTTACCGATATCCATCTGCGCTCCGGCGCTTCGGAGGCGTTGGAATTGCTGCTCGGGCATCTCAAGCGGGAGAAAGGAACGATATGATATATTAAAACATTTAATGGAGATAAAATAGTTTAATATTCACATGGGTACCTTTTGCGTTTCAAATAGGATTAATTGTTTCTGCCAACTGCCTGCAAGCGCATGTCCTGTAATTCACCCCAACCCGAATCCTCTTTTTTATCAAAAAGATGAAGTTACAGCCCGAACAGGCCGATAAGGACTTGATGCGACACTGGAAGCATATACTGGCATCGGCACCGTTATTGCTGCGCTTTAAATTTGCTGTCGGGAAAACGGGTATCCCTTGATTTTCGCAGCAGCGGGAAATTCCCGTCCCTGAATGGAGGAGATGATGGGTTCGAAGAGCAGGAAGAAACGTTGTCAGTCGGTCGCAGCGGCCTTGTTGCCGCTCGCGATACTCCTTGTCGCGATCGCAGGGCTGCCCGATACCGCCGTAGCGTCGCGTCTTCCCTCGATCGAGGGAATCGTCGAGAGTGCGTCCGGCACGCACGTCGCGGTGAGAGGCAATACATACGACATAGGCCACGCAACCGTCAGGTCGACGTCGGGCATATCGGTTTCCCTTTCGGAAGTGGCCAGGGGGAGGAAAGTGAAGTTGTACCTGTCGAAAGGGAAAGTGACAGCCGTGGTCGTCTACCCCGCTGACATGATCGAGTGAGGTATCCCTTATGAAGAACCTGAAGTCGTCTCCGGCATTTCCATTTGTATTTATCTTGGTGTCCTTTTTGTTAATGACCTCGCCGGGGACGCTCCGAGCGGGGATGACGGATTACTGCATCGTACCGCCGTATGTAATACAGAACGTCCAGCCGAACGTCATGATCGTTGTCGATACGTCCGGAAGCATGTTCAATATGGCGTACTACGATGGTTTCAACCGGATCCCCTCTGCGAGCGACAACGACTGCTCGCTGGACCAGGCCTGCAGCGGATTCCTAACCCCCGGCACGTACCCGGACTATAAATATTACGGCTATTTCAACCCGGACTACTGGTACACGTACGACAATTCAGGCAATAAATTCGTGCAATCCGTAACAAAGGTTACAAGATCGAAGAATTCGTCCGAGTGGGATGGGAACTTCCTCAACTGGCTGACCATGCGCCGCGTCGACATAATTCGGAAAGTGTTGACAGGGGGGAAGCGCGCAGGAGGAGAGGGGACCGGCTGGGACAAGGTGGAAGGAGAAAAATCCGACTGCGAAGCGCGGGGGGTCCTGAAGCAATTCACGGACAATCAAAGTTATACCCCTTATAACGGTGCGAAAACATATACGTTCAATTACCAGTCGGGGAGCTGCAACGGCTCCGGCTCGGGTACATCGACTTTCACCATCAGCGGCGTCAGTGGAACTTTTTATGTACGCGTTCGCGTGCCGTCTCCCGTCCAGGGCGTTCTGCAGGACGTCGTAGGTTCCAGGGCGCGGATCGGGCTAACTTTTTACAAAGTGAACGATGCAAGCGGCAACAATGAAGGCGGCAGGGTCAGGGTCAACGTGGGCAGCGGAAGCCTCTCCAGCACCGTCAACGAAATAAACAACACGAGGCCCTTTACGAACACGCCGCTGGGGGAAACGCTTTATACGGCGATGGGATATTTCGCCCAGCAGGCGTCGATGCACGGAGGGCCGGGGCCAAGGTACGAGACCAGCGACTACAACATTTCATCCAGCGCGGACCCGATGAATTACGGCACTGGAACTCCGCGTTACCCGGTTTGCCAGAAGAGTTTCGTGCTCTACATCACGGACGGCGAGCCGTGCGGCGATGGAAATATGCCGGCGATAATGGTGAACTATGCGTCCGGCAGATCGAACTACAATTGCGAAGGCGAAAGCTGTCCGGCCGTTTCAAAGCCGATTACGGGAGGGCAATTTTCCTCATCGTCCTTCGGATCATGCGGCGCCGGGGGCTACACTGCCGGCATGGAGGACGTGGCGCTCTACATGCACACGAACGACCTGCGAAGCGACATTGGCGGCACACAGAATATCACCCTGTACAACGTCTTCGCCTTCGGGAAGGGATCCACGCTTCTCCGCTACGCCGCCATCAACGGGGGGTTCCAGGACAACGCCAGCTGTACCGCGAACAACCAGTCATGCTGGGACACCGACCTCGACGGCGAGCCCGACACCTTCTACGAAGCCAACGACGGGAATGAACTGGAGCAGGCGATCCGGAACGCATTTGCTAGCATCCTGAAGCGTGCGTCGTCCGGCACCGCCGCGTCGGTCCTCGCCTCGGGAGAGGGTAGCGGCGCGAACCTGATTCAGGCGGTTTTTTACCCGCGGCGCGCGATCGGCGACGATATCGTCTGGTGGGCGGGGGCGCTTCAGAACCAGTGGTACTATGTGGACCCGTTTTTCGCGAATGCAACCATCCGCGAGGAAACGACGGGAGACAACATACTTAACCTGAGGAACGACGATATCCTTCAGTTTTACTTCAACCCTGTCACCCAGCTTACCGAGGTGCGGCTTTGGGATGACAGTAACGGCGACGGCATAAAGGACACCCAGCCCGGCCCCAACCGCATCGTGCGGTTCGAAGACGTGAGCAGCCTGTGGGAGGCGGGGAAAAAACTTTGGGAGCGTGACCTGGCTTCCAATCCACGGACGATCAAAACCTCCGTGAGCGGCACGGCATTGATAGATTTTTCCGTGGCCAACGCGTCCACTTTGAGTCCCTACATTCTGCCCGACACCGGTGACAACGTGGTCACGATCATCAATTACGTCAACGGGATCGACAACACAGATGATTGGAACCTTCGCAGGCGAACAGTATCTTTCGGCGGCGACAACAGCGTGTGGAGACTGGGCGATATCGTCAATTCCACCCCCCGGATCGTCGCGGGCATCCAGCTGAACAAATACGACTCGGTCTACAGCGATACGACGTATAAAAGCTTCATCGACAACACCGCATATAAAAACCGCGGAATGGTCTTCACCGGCGGGAACGACGGGATGCTGCACGCTTTCCGCCTCGGGAAACTGGAGCTGAACTGGGACGGGAAACAAACGTGGGAAAAAGCCAGGATCACGAATCCGTACACCGGCACGATCCTAGGAGACGAGGCGTGGGCTTTCATTCCGCGGAACGCCCTGCCGTATCTCAAATACCTGAAGGACCCGGACTATTGCCACCTGTACTATGTCGACCTTACTCCGTACGTATTCGACGCGAGCATACAGGGCAATACGACTGATGTCCGCACTGCGGAAAGCTGGCGGACGATCCTCATCGCGGGAATGCGTTTCGGAGGGGCGTGCGAAAACGCAACAACTTGCTCCACGGGGGAGGATTGTGTCAAGACGCCGGCCGCGGACAAGGGGTTTTCCTCGTACTTCGCAATGGACGTAACGGATCCGACGACTCCCACCCTGTTATGGGAATTCTCCAACGTGAATATCCCGGATGCCGTTGCGAACGGCGGGCTCGGGTTCACGACGACGGGACCCGCGATCGTCAGGATCAACGCCGTGAATCCGTCGACCGGCCAGCGCGACCGGTCGCGGAACGGCGAATGGTATGTCGTTTTCGGCTCGGGGCCGACCGGACCGATCGACACCGCGAACAACCAGTTCCTCGGCCGGTCCAACCAGCAGCTCCGATTCTTCGTCCTGAACCTTGAAACCGGGGCGCTGGTCCAGACCATCACGCCGAGCCCGGCGATCACGTATGCCTTCGCCGGCTCCATGATCAATTCGGTGGCGGATTTCAACATAGACTACCAGGACGATGCGATCTATGTCGGATACGTGAAAAGGACCGGTTCGGGCAGCAATTACTCCTGGACCCAGGGCGGGGTCGGCCGGATCGTGACGAAGAACGTGACGCCGTCAAATTCTCCCGGAGCAGGTTGGGTTTTCAACAAGGTGATCGACGATATCGGGCCGGTCACGTCCTACGTGGCAAGGCTTCAGAACAAAAACTACAGTCAGAACTGGCTGTACTTCGGGACCGGGAGATATTTTTTCGAGGTCCCGCCGTCCGGCTCCCAAACAAGTCCCACCATCGACGACGAAACGAACCAGCGTCGTCTTTTCGCGGTCAAGGATCCCTGCTTCACGCAGTACAACACGATCAACGATAACTGCACGACCACGATCGCTTTCCCTCCGACGGATAACACGTTCAGGAACGTAACCGACAACAACAGCGTTCCATCGGAGTTAACTGCGAGCAGTGCGTCGTTCAAGGGATGGTATATAGACCTCGATCCGTCCTCGACGATCGATAACACAATGTCATGGTATACCTATGACAATGTTGCGCGGCCGTACCGGGCGGAAAGGGTCATAACAGATCCCCTGGCCACCACCTCAGGAATCGTGTTCTTCACGACTTTCAAGCCGTATGCCGACGAGTGCGCGCTGGGAGGAAAGAGTTTCATCTGGGCGACACGATACAACACGGGAGGCGCGCCGAAAGTTTTAAAAGGGCAGGGACTTGTCCAGGTATCTACGGCGAGCGTGGAACAGGTTGACCTGTCCAGCGCTTTTTCGGAAAAGGGAGGCCGCAGAACGAGTGCTTTGGAGGGTGTGCCGCCGACTGCGCAGGGGCTGTCGCTTCTCTCGCAGCCGCCGCCGGTAAAGCGGATCCTGCACATGAGGGAGAGGTAGGAATCCGTGAAGGAAAGGACCGGCAGGGGAGGGTACACCCTTGTTGAGATCGCCATGGCGGTCGCCATCCTCGGGATTCTCGTGATGCTCGCCATCAGTTCGTTCAGCGATCTCAGGGTGAAATACGGAATGGAGGCCGAGACGAAGGAGTTGTATGCGTACCTTATGGATGCGCGGGGACGTTCCATGCAGAGGAGCCGGTTCCATTTCGTGCGATTTACGCCCAACGGGTATGCCACTTACGAGGACACCAACCCGCTGCCCGACGGAAACCGGCAGTACGATGCCGGATCAGACAACCAGGTCGCCGGCGGGACGGTGAATTACCCGGTAGTCTCCTTTCTTTCAGCTACCGGAACGCAGGACAACGTGATCTTCAACAGGCACGGCGAGGCCACGGGGACGGGGTATATCCTGATTTCCCCCCCGGCCGGGTCGTCGGTCAACCCGGATTACGACTGCATCTCGATCGCGCAAACGAGGATGCGGACGGGAAGGTACTCGAGCGCGGGGGGAGGGTCCTGCGTTGAGAAGTGAAGCCGGCCTGACGCTGATCGAGGTGCTCGTGGCCGTCGTGATCACCTTCGTCATTTTCCTGGGGATCACGAACGCCGGGCTCGTGGTGCTCGATCAGAACATCAAGAACCTGCAGCGCGACCAGGCTGTGAGCGTGGCCGACAACGTGATGCAGCAGGCGAGAAACATCCCGTACGACAATCTTGTTCTCACCACGACAACGGACAACGTGTTCGTACAGGTCCGCGGGAGCGACCGGACTTACGCCGTCACAAGGAACATCGCGGCGATCGATAACGTCAACGCCGCGTTGGGCCGCCAGGTGACGGTCACCGTGTCATGGACCCGGACGGAGTACGGCCAGCCGAGGACTTACAACCATACGATCATGACCATAGTGAGGCCGCGATGAAACGGCGCGATTCCGGCTTCACACTTATAGAGATTCTCATCGCAGTCGCGATCGTGGGATTCGTACTCGCAGCGGCCTCGACGTTCTTCATCATGTCGGTGAAACAGTACAAAACCCAGACGAAAATCGTGGAAACGAACATTGAAGGGATCCTGGGACTGGAACTCCTTCGAAGGGATATGGAAAGCCTCGGTTTCGGACTGCCGTGGAACAACCTGCCGACGTCCACTCCACTGTACAGTGAAACGTCCGCGGACAACCTGAGCACCCTCAACGATTTCCCGAACGCACCGCGCGCGGCGGCCGGCATCGACAATGCGGCCTTCACCGTGAACCGGTCCGACTATTTAACGGTCAAGTCGGTGACCGTAGGCACGGCGGACGCGGCGGGCAAGTGGACGACGCTGACGCAGGCGGGGACGACGCGGAACTGGGGTTCCACGGAAGAGAACATCGCGGGCACCGAATATGTAATCGTGCTCGCATTGGGAAGCACGGACGCCAACCGGCGGTCTCTGGTCAATCCCGCCTCCCCGTACGCACAATTCAGCAGCACGGCGGCGTACGTTCCCACGGAACCTTATTCGGCGAATATCGTCTACGGAGTCGATGGCTCTCCCCCGATGCGGCCATTCAACCGCGCGGATTACTACGTCGCGAATGCATCGTCCAATCCGCCGGTAACTGTTCCCCTGAGATGCGCGCCGAACACCGGGGTGCTCGTAAAAGGTTTCGTGTCCCACGACAACAACGGCACCTTGAACCTCCTGCCCTTGTTGGACTGCGTGGCCGACATGCAGGTGGTGTACGGCCTTGACGTCGACGGGAACGGGTCGGTGGACCAATGGACCAACGCCGGCGGGTTGCCCGCCGCAGGCGCCACGGCCGCCGCGACAATGCGAACGCAGCTGAGGGAAATCAGGGTCTCCATCCTGGCGCAGGAAGGGATGCGGGACGATTCCTACACGCATCCGGTAAACCCGATCTATGTGGGAATGGCGGATGCCGGATTCGGGAACAATTTCGACATCACCGGATACACGAACTATCGCTGGAAAGTGTACCACCTGGCCGTTAAACCCTGGAACCTGGCGCAGTGAAATGAAAACACTTCGGAACGAAAAAGGGTTCGCCCTGGCGTTCGTCCTAATCCTTGCGGTGATCGCCCTCGTATTCACTATCGCCATGCTTACCATGGTGGGCAGGGGCTCGTTCCTCTCCGGCCAGCAGAAGAGATACCGGACGGCGGTGGAGGCGGGGCACGGGGGCGCTGAGACGATGCTCCAGATGATTTCCAGCAGGGGCTATCTCGACAATGTCTACAACGAGCAATTCACCCCGAACTCGACCGGACTGAACACAAAGCTCGGAAGTCCGACCGGCGTGTGGATCGGATTGGACAACACGACGACGATAGATCCGAATACCCCGTCCACATATGACATGAGGGTACACTTGGGGACCTATCTCGTGTACACGAAGATCGCCGATACCGTTGAAGGAAATTCGGGGGCCGACGAAGGGCTGTTGAAGGAAAGCGTGGTCAATACGGGTTCCGGGGAAGTGACGGTCGTGAGCGTTCCTTATCTGTACACCATCGAGGTCCTGTCCCAGGCCGATGCGAATCCCACCGACCGATCCAGGATATCGGTCTTATACCAGTATTGACGACTATGCTTTTCAATCGTCGTCGCTCCCTCGCTGCCGGATTGATCTTTCTGGCGGGATGTTCCGGCAGTCCGGGACCCGCACCAGCTCCGTCTCCGGCCGGTAACGATTCCATGGCAGGCGCGCCGGCGCAATCGACGCCCGGCAGTGTTGGTGTACCCGACGTTTCGCGTGAAGCGAAGAAACATAACACTCCGCCCGAGATCAAGTGGATCCGCTTCGTCCTTGGCGACGGCGGGCAGGCTAATTCGATAGGGGTGGAAACGGGGACGTTCGACGCGGACGGCGATTCCGTGCGCGTGGATGTCGAATGGCGGAAAAACGGAGAGCCTGCGGGAACGGGGAACCGCCTTGGAGTCCCGGTGAAACGAGGGGACAGGATCGACGTCACCGTCATACCGCGCGACGGCGATGCGCAGGGGAAGATCGCGACGCTTCACCGGGAGATAAGAAACTCCGCTCCCGTGGTCGAAGGGCAGGAACAGTTCAATGCCGACGGAAACCACGTCACCTTCCGCGTCAAGGCTTCCGACCCGGACGGCGACAAGCTGTCTTTCGCCGTCAAGGACGCCCCCGCAGGGATGAAAATCGACCGGGAAACCGGATGGGTGCGATGGGAAACCGCCCCGGGCGAAACCGGAAAGGTCCCGTTCACCGTCACGGTCTCCGACGGGTCCGGAGGAGAGGCGACCGCCCGCTTCAACGTGACGATAGCGGAGCAGCCTCCCTCCCGGGGACGGTAGGATTTCCAGCCGGAAGGCAAGTTCAATTCCGATGTTTAGCCCGCGTCGAAAACGTCGATGCGCGGGAGGGTTCTCCCTCCTCGAGGCGGTCATCGCCCTGCTTATCCTGACCGCCGGAATCTTCGGACTTGCAATGATCCAGCTGACCGCCGTCACCGCGAGGAACCCGCAGGCCGCTTCCAGAAATCGCATAGCTACGGGGCTCGCGCAGGAAAAGCTCGAACGGATGCAGGGGATCGAGTGGAAAAGTCTCGGCTCTTCTCCTTCCGGCGGATTAGAAGAGGGGCCCCACGGGCCGTCCCCGGCATTTTCGAAGTTTCCTTTGGCGGCGGGGGACGCGGTCACGGTTCAGGGGACCGCATATTACCGGGTCTGGCGGGTGGCGCAGGATACGGAAATCCCCGCGTTGAAGACCTTGTCGGCATGGTGCTGCTGGAAGCAGGGCGACGGTACGTGGCGCCAGGTTCTCCTCGTTACACAGCGTTCGGATGCGGCTTACAGATAACATGCGCGGACGCGAGGGAAGCGCCATCGTGCTGGCGATGCTCCTGCTCGTCCTGCTCAACGCGATCGGCATGTATGCCGTCTCCCGCCCTGTTCCCGTGCCGGATTCCGCAAGGCATCATCACCAATCTTTCGTGGCCCGCAACATGGCACGGGGAGGGGCGCACGCCGCCATAGCTCAATTGCCCTCGGTGTTCCCGGAAGGCGCTCCGTATGTCCGCCGGATACCGTCGGGGGAGGATGCGACCGGAAGATATTCGGTCACCTCGCAACGCATCCCGGGCGCCGGATACGGGTACAGGCTGGTATCAGAGGGCACGGTACCCGGTTCCTCCGCAGGCAGGTACATGGTACGTGCGGAAGTGCGCATGGAGGGCGGAAGGACGCGCATCGTCAGATGGGAGGAGATCGGGCCGGCGGCGGCGACCGGCAGCGCGGAACGGTGAAAAAGGGAATCGACGGGGCTTCCGCATCTCGCATATAGTATTGCGATCATGAAGGAACGAAGGATTACTCGGCGCATACGCGTAGGAAGCGTGCCGGTGGGCGGCGGCGCGCCGGTATCGGTCCAGAGCATGACCGCCACGGATACTCGCGACGTGAGGGCGACGGTCGGGCAGATCCGTTCGCTTGCGCGCGAGGGGTGCGAGATCGTTCGGGTGGCGGTGCCCGACGAAGCCGCTGCGAAGGCCTTCCGGAAGATCCGCGCCGCATCGCCCATACCTGTAATCGCCGACATACACTTCAATCATCGGCTTGCGATCGCGTGCGCCGAGGCAGGGGCCGACGCGCTGCGCATAAACCCGGGAAACATCGGAGGCGAGGAGAACACGCTCCGCGTCCTTCGATCGGCCCGGGAGAACCGGATTCCCGTGCGGATCGGGGTCAATGCGGGCTCCCTGGAAAAGGACGTCCTTCGCAAGCACGGCGGCCCGACGGCGAGGGCTCTTGCCGAAAGCGCCGCCCGCTGGGCGCGCTTCTGCGAAAAGGCCCGCTTCACGAACCTTAAATTTTCCCTTAAGGCCTCCGACGTCCCCACTACCGTCGAGGCGTACAGAATCTTTTCCAGGCGTTTCGACTATCCGCTCCACATCGGGGTTACGGAGGCGGGTACATTGATCTCGGGGGCCGTAAAGTCCGCCGTGGGGCTGGGGATCCTCCTGTCCGAAGGCATCGGCGACACTCTCAGGGTTTCCATTACGGGTCCTCCGGAAGACGAGGTCCGCATAGGCTGGAGAATACTTAAAAGCCTTGGCTTGCGCGACCGCGGCCCCGATTTCATCTCCTGTCCGACCTGCGGCAGGGTCTCGATCGACGTCGTCGGCATCGCACAGGAAGTGGAACGGCGGCTCTCCCGGCTCCCCGTTCCGCTGAAGATCGCCGTGATGGGGTGCGCCGTCAACGGACCGGGAGAGGCAAGGGAGGCCGACGTCGGGGTGGCGGGCGGACGGGGTGAAGGATTGATCTTCGTAAAAGGAGAGATCGTGAAGAAAGTGAAGGAAAAGGACATCGTGGCCGAGTTGGTCAGGTACGCGGAAAGACTGGCCGGGGGGAGGAAAGCGCATTGATCAGGTACTCGCAATTTCTTATGCCGACGACGAAGGAAACCCCCTCCGACGCCGAAGTGGCAAGCCACCGGTTGATGCTTCGCGCGGGGATGATACGGAAGGTGGCCTCGGGCATCTACAACTATCTTCCCGCGGGACTGCGTGTGCTGCGGAAAGTGGAGAAGATCATTCGCGAAGAGATGGACCGCGCGGGCGCACAGGAAGTCCTGATGCCCACGGTCATCCCTTCGGAACTCTGGAAGGAAAGCGGCAGGTGGGACGCATACGGAAAGGAACTTCTCCGGTTCCGGGACCGCGCCGACCGTGAGTTCTGCCTTGGCCCGACCCACGAGGAAGTCATCACGGACCTCGTGCGCCGCGAGGTCAGGTCGTATCGCCAGCTTCCGCTGAACCTCTACCAGATCCAGGACAAGTTCCGGGACGAGATCCGCCCGCGGTTCGGATTGATGCGGGGCCGGGAGTTCTTCATGAAAGACGCCTATTCCTTCGACGCCGACGAGGAAGGCGCCGCGCAATCCTACCGGAAGATGTACGAGGCCTATTGCCGCATCTTCCGCAGAATGGGGCTATCGTTCCGCGCGGTGGAGGCGGACACCGGGTCGATCGGCGGGAGCAGCTCTCACGAATTCATGGTGATAGCGGATTCGGGGGAGGACGCCATCGTGTCCTGCGAGGCGTGCGACTACGCGGCCAACCTGGAGAAGGCGGAAGTTCCGCCTGCGGCGGACGAAACCGGCGCAGGAGGAGCGGCCGCGGGCCCGCCGAGGAAAGTCTCGACGCCGGGCAAGCGGACGATCGCGGAAGTCGCGGAATTTCTCGGCATCGATCCCGCATCGCTGATCAAGACGCTGATCTTCGAGTCGGACAAGGGGGACGTGGCGGTGCTGGTCTCGGGCCGATACGACGTCAACGAGATCAAGGTCAGGAACCTTCTCGGAGCGGACTGGGTCCGCCTTGCCCCGGAAGAGCGCGTGCGGGAGCTGACCGGCTCGCCGACCGGCTATGCGGGGCCGGTCGGATTGAAATTGCGTATGCTGGCCGACAGTTCCGTCCGGCATATCCGGGCGGGCGCTACAGGCGCGAACGAGAAGGATGCGCACCTCGTCGACGTCGTGCCGGGAAGGGACTTCTCTCCGGAAGGATACGCCGACCTGCGGCTCGTGACGGAAAGCGATCCCTGCCCGCGATGCGGGGGCGCATTGCGTTTTTCGCGCGGTATCGAAGTCGGGCACGTGTTCCGGCTCGGAACGAAATACAGCAAGGCGCTTTCCGCCGTATATCTCGACGCCGGCGGGAAGGAGCGCACGATCGTAATGGGGTGCTACGGGATCGGGGTCGGGCGCACGGCTGCGGCGGCGATCGAGCAGAACCACGACGCGGACGGCATCGTCTGGCCGATTTCCATCGCTCCATTCGAGGTCGCCGTCGTCCCGGTCAACGTGAAGCACGAGGGGATCGCAAAGGAATCGGCGCGGTTCGCCGAAGAACTTTCCTCAGGCGGCATCGAGACGCTGCTGGACGATCGGGACGAGCGCCCGGGAATCAAGTTCAAGGACGCCGATCTTAGCGGCATCCCCCTTCGTGTGACGTTCGGTGAAAAGAATTTCGCGGCGGGGTTCGCGGAGGTGAGGGACAGGAGGACGGGGGAGACCGTCCGGGTGGAAATCTCCCGGCTGGCGGAAAGCGTTCGGGCCGCCGTCGAAGCGAAAAGGAAGGAGTGCGCCTGAATGAAGGAAAGGATCATCGTCGCGCTGGACACCGATTCGCCGGAAAAGGCCCTTGACACGGTCTCTGCGCTTGCAGGCGAGGTGGGGCTGTTCAAGGTCGGGATGGAGCTGTTTCCCCGAGGCGGGCCGCGGCTCATCGAGAAGATACGAGAAACCGGTTCCCGGGTTTTTCTCGACCTGAAGTTCCACGACATTCCCAACACCGTCGCAGGGGCGGTCAGGTCCGCCGTTGCGCTCGGAGTATCGTTCGCGACCGTTCACGCCTCGGGGGGGAAGGCGATGCTCGCTGCGGCCGCGGAAGCCGCAGCGGGAAGCGGAACGGCGATCCTCGCGGTAACGGTGCTCACCAGCCTCGACGACGCCGATCTTTCATCCATAGGGTTCTCCGTGCCCGCCGGGGAAGCGGTCGGCCGGCTGGCGGGACTGGCCGTCGATGCAGGCATCGGCGGGATCGTATGCTCCGCGAAAGAGGTCGCCTCGCTGCGGGAACGGCTCGGGAGCAAGGTCACGCTCGTAACTCCCGGCGTCCGCCTTCCGGAAGACGCCGTGGGAGATCAGAAGCGCGTGGTCACCCCTTACGACGCCGTGCGAGCGGGCGCCGACTACCTTGTCGTCGGCAGGCCCATTACGAAAGCCGCGGACCCCGTGGCCGCCGCCCGCAAATTCGCAACCGAAATGCAACGCGCCAAAGGTTAACGGCGGCATCGCATGTGGATCACGGGGAAGCATCCGGTCGAGGAACTGCTTGGGTCGATCCGCCAGAAGGCGACGCGGCTCCTGCTCTCGGATTCCATGCCCGCCGAAACCGTCAGGCACCTGTCGGAACGAGCGGGCAGGCTGCGGATCCCGTGCGCCACGTGTCAAAGGGAGGAGTGGGAACGGCGTACGGGAGACCGGGGCGGGGGAGGAATCGCAGCGGAGCTCGCGGAGTTCCATTACGCGGATTTCCACGACTGGGCGGCGGGACTGGGCCAAAACGCCCTCGTTTTTCTGCTCGACGGGATCACCGACCCGCAGAACCTCGGCTCCATCCTGAGAAATGCCAGGGCGTTCGGAGTGGACGGCGTTGTCGTTCCGAAGGACCGGTCATCCCCTGTGACCGCGGCGGTTTTCAGGTCGTCTGCGGGCGCCGCCGCGCATGTGCCGTTGATCCTGGTTACGAACCTGGCCCGGACGGTCGAGGGACTGCAGGAAAAAGGATTCTGGATGTACGCCGCCGCCGAAAAGGGAGAGACGGGACTCTTCGACCTGAAACCAGCGGCCCGGACAGGCATCGTTCTGGGCAGCGAGGAACACGGGATAAGGAAGCTCGTCCGGGAGAAATGCGACGGATCGGTTCGGATCCAGATGGAACCAGGCATAGATTCCCTGAACGTGGGGGTAGCATCCGGCATCCTGGCATTCTTCTTGAGGGGAATGTCCGAAAAACGTTGACAACCTCCCGTAAAAGGGTTCAAATTCAATGTTTCGGAATCGCCGTGATTTCGGAATGCGCCGACGTAGCTCAACGGCAGAGCGTCTGATTTGTAATCAGATGGTTGGAGGTTCAACTCCTCTCGTCGGCTCCAGCCTTCGCTCGAAAGCGTGCCGGGCGCAGGGTAACGGCACGATAGCGTGGAGGGGTACCCGAGTGGCCAAAGGGGGCAGACTGTAAATCTGCTGGCAGCGCCTACGGAGGTTCGAATCCTCCCCCCTCCACCAACCTTAGGTTTTAAATCGCGGTTGTCCGCCAACTTTCCATTCCCCCGCCCGCCGGAAGGCGTGCGAAGGGGAGGGATTTTTTTGCGTTTTATTCGGCAATAATGATTGACAGGGCTATTTTACCTATATAAAATTGTAAGATTCCGGTGAACCCGATATACGGGTAATGGGCGGGCGTAACTCAGTTGGCAGAGTCACAGCCTTCCAAGCTGTTGGTCGCGGGTTCGATTCCCGTCGCCCGCTCCAGAGATTCCCGGAGGGATATTCGCCCACGTAGCTCAGTCGGCAGAGCACGTCCTTGGTAAGGACGGGGTCAGCAGTTCAATCCTGCTCGTGGGCTCCAACTTGACCCATAACTCTCTTTCCCGGAGGAGCCGAATCCATGTCCAAGCAGAAGTTTGAGCGCACGAAGCCTCACGTGAACGTGGGAACGATCGGTCACGTGGATCACGGGAAGACGACCTTGACGGCGGCGATCACGAAGGTATTGGCGAATCGCGGCTGGGCGGAGTTTGTGCCGT
>JACRCO010000031.1 GCA_016218975.1 Deltaproteobacteria bacterium | reverse complement strand
TAGAGCATCACGATGTCGGTGGAAGCGGTGAGCAGGAACATGCCCAGCAGCACGGAAAGCAGGAAAATGTAGTATTCCGCCTGGCTCCTGCCGGAAAGCTCCGCGCTCTCCATCGACATGAAGATGACGATGACGGTAACAAGGGCGGTCAGCACCTTGAAGAAGACCGAAAAGCCGTCCAGCGCAACCATCCCTTCGAACAGGGGCATGCTTTCCGAGGCGGGCTGGATGGCCGACAGGAGCAGCGCCGCCCCTACGCCGGCCAGGGACAGGAGTGCGGGGACAGCCGATTGCTTGTTCTTCCCGGCGACGTGCACGACGACGAGCAACAGGATCGTCGCCGTGACGGCGAATTCCGGAAGGAAATGTACCAGGCTGGCGAAGTTTCCCATGGGCGGCCTACATCACCATCTTCACGACATCGACGAGCTTGACGAGCGAGGCGTTCATGAGGTTGAGCACCGGCATCGGGTATACCCCGAACAAGAGCGACATGATCGCCAGCGGGGTGAGGCAGAAGATCTCGCGCCCGTTGATCTCCTCGAGCTCCGCGTACTTGGGGTTCAGCGGCCCCAGGAAGACCCGCTGGAGAGCCCACAGGTGGAACGCGGCGACTACGATGATCCCCGACGCTGCGACCAGGACGATGTTCCGGAAGACGGGGAACGACCCAAGGAAGACCATCGATTCGGCGACGAACCCGGAAAGGCCCGGGAGCCCCAGGGATGCGAAGAATGCCACGGTGATGAAGAAGGTGTACACCGGAACGACCGCGCCCAGCCCTCCGAAGCCGTCGATGTCGCGATGGTGCGCCCGGTCGTAGACGACGCCGACCAGGAAGAAGAGCATGGACGTGATGATGCCGTGGCTGAACATCTGGAACGATGCCCCGATCATTCCCGCCGGGGTGAGCGCCGCCATCCCCAGGAGGCAGAAGCCCATGTGGCTGACCGAGGAGTAGGCGACCATTTTCTTGAGATCGGATTGTGCCATGGCGCACAGGGCGCCGTAGACGATGTTGATCACTCCCAGGATCGCCATCGGGACGGCGAACCACTGAGTTATGTCGGGGAAGATCGGAAAGGATATCCGCATCAGGCCGTACGTCCCCATCTTCAGGAGGATCCCCGCCAGGATGACGGAGATGGCGGTCGGCGCCTCGACGTGGGCGTCGGGAAGCCAGGTGTGGAACGGGAAGAGGGGGACCTTGATCGCGAAACCGATGAAGAGGCCCACGAACAGGAGGACCCGGACGTCGAAGCCTTTCAGCCAGGCGTTGTGGGTCGACTGCTGCATGTAGTGGAGCATGTTGAATGTGTGCCCGCCCGTCTCCGGGTTCACCGAGTTGAAGTAGAGGGCAAGCATCACGATGAGCATCAGGACCGAGCCGAACAGGGTGTACAGGAAGAACTTTATCGCCGCGTATTCCTTGCGCGGCCCGCCCCAGATCCCGATGAGGAAGTACATCGGGAGGAGCATCACTTCCCAGAAGACGTAGAAAAGGAAGAAGTCCAGCGATGCGAAGACGCCCATCATGCCGGTCTCCAGCAGGAGGAAGAGCGCCATGTATCCCTTTATCTGCTTCTTGATCCCGAAGGAGCCGATGACCGCAAGGAATGAAACGATCGACGTGAGGAGGAGCATCGGCACAGAGACGCCGTCGGCCCCCATGTAATACTCGACGTTGATCGACGGGATCCAGCTGTAATGCTCGACGAACTGGAACTGGCTCGCGGCGTTCACCCCGGCCACCGTGCGGTCGAACCCCGCCCAGAGCTTGTACGCAAGCGGGATCGGGAGGAACGACGCCACGGCGGCGGAGATCTTGACGATCTGGTCGTTCCCCTTGGGGATGCAGAGGATGAGCGCCCCCCCGAGCAGGGGAAGGAACGTCATCAGGCTCAGGATGTGGTTATCGATGAATCCCACGGAAGACCTCCTACGGTCAGAAAGCTTTTACCAGATAAATGATCAGGACTCCGCCCGCCAGGACGAACACGTAATGGTACAGCTTTCCGGTCTGGAACCGGCGGAAGAAGGAACCGCTCTCGATCGTCACGGTCGCCACGCCGTTCACGGCGCCGTCGACCACGGCGTTGTCGAACTTGCCCGTCAGCCACGACAGCCACACGCCGATCTGCGCAACGAGATTGACAAGGCCGTCCACGACGTGAAGGTCGAACCAGCCCAGCCCCCGCGACAGGGCCTTCGTCCACCCGATCGCGGTCTTCTCGTAAAGCTCGTCGAAGTACCACTTGTTCAACAGGAACGTGTGGAGAGGAGCGCACGCGACGGCGACCTTCTCCGGGTTGATCCAGCCGAACCAGTAGACGACGAAGGCGAGGAAGATGCCCGTCCCCGCCACGAGGACGGAGAGGTACATCGCTATGGTGTGCGCCCGGTGCGCGATGTGGGCGTCGTGGTCCGCATCGTGCGACCCGCCTGCATGCCCGGCCGCCGGGACCCCGTCCACCGTCGCCCCGTGCTTCTTCTCATGTGCGACGTCGTGCCGGGCGGTGGCGTGCGGGGACGCTTGCTCATGAGAGCCCGCCGGGGCTGCGTGGGCCGGGGTCGCCGCATGTACGGGGGACGCGTGCAGGGCGGCTGTCACCGCCGACGCCGGCCTGGGAACCATGACTTCGAACCACCCCTTGTCGGAGAAGGGGACCTTGTACCAGAAGCTGAAGGAAAGGGTCGCCAGTATCACCAGCGGTACCCACATGTTCGCGGGCGATTCGTGCGCGTGGTCGTACTTGTGATGATCGCGCGGCTTGCCGAAGAATGTGAGGATAACGAGCCGGGACATGTAAAAGGCGGTCATGCCGGCGACCAGCAACGTGACCACGAACAGCGCCATGTGCTGCGGATTCTTCATGCCGAACTCGAGCGCGCTCCCAAGGATCATGTCCTTGCTGTAGAACCCTGAAAATCCGGGGATGCCTGCGATGGCCATCGTGGCGATGATGAAGGTGGCCGCGGTGATCTTCATCTTCTTCCAGAGGCCGCCCATCTCGAAGATGTCCTGGCTGTGGACCGCGTGGATCACCGAGCCGGAGCCGAGAAAGAGGCAGGCCTTGAAGGCCGCGTGCGTCATGAGGTGTGCGAGCCCCGCGGTGTAGCCGCCGACGCCCAGCCCCAGGATCATGAAGCCGAGCTGGGAGCAGGTCGAATAGGCGAGGACCTTCTTGATGTCCCGCGCCGTTAGGGCGATCGTCGCGGTGATGAACAGGGTTATAAGGCCCACATAGGCGATGAAGAGGAACGCATCCGGAGTGAATATGGGGTAAACCCGCCCGACGAGGTAGACGCCCGCGGCGACCATCGTGGCGGCATGGATCAACGCGGAGACGGGAGTGGGGCCTTCCATCGCGTCGGGGAGCCAGACGTGGAGCGGGAACTGGGCCGACTTCCCGATCGCTCCGCAGAAGATCCCGATCCCCGCGAGGGTCAGAAGCGTCCCTTCGATCTTTCCCTCCCGGATCGCCTGGAATACATCGTCGTACCCAAGCGCCCCGGTGGTGGCGAAGAGGAGCAGAAATCCGATGAGGAACCCGAAGTCCCCCACCCGGTTCACGATGAACGCCTTCTTGCAGGCGTCGGCCGCCGACTTCTTCTCGAACCAGAACCCGATGAGCAGGTAGGAGGAAAGCCCCACGAGCTCCCAGAAGATATAGATGAAAAAGAAGCTGTCCGACAGGACCAGCCCCAGCATCGAGAACGAGAAGATGGAGAGGTAGGCGAAGAAGCGGCTGTACCGCGGGTCGCCGTGCATGTACCCGATGGAGAACAGGTGGACCAGCGTGGAGACCCCGCAGACCACCACCAGCATCACGGCTGTGATGTTGTCGACCAGTATCCCGCCGTTGATGGCGAGCCTGCCTCCCAGGTCGATCCACGGGAACACGATGTGGTACTTGAAGTTCGGGTCGTACGCCCGGAACGCCTCGTAGAAGATCCCGATGGAGATCGCCAGCGCCGCGGCGATCGTGGCCAGCGAGACCCAGTCGCCCTTGCGCGGCAGCCGACGACCGAAAAAGATGTTGATGAAGAACCCGGCCAGCGGCAGGAGCGGTATCAGATATGCGTATCGGATCACGGTCTATCCCTTCATCTGATCGGCCGCGTCCACCTCGACGGTCCCCGTCGTGGCGTACATCCGAAGGAAGATGGCCAGCGCGACGGCGGCCTCGGCCGCGGCGAGCACGATCACGAAGATGGCGAAGATCTGCCCGCCGATGACGCGGGAGACGTAGTGCGAAAACGCGACGAAGTTGATGTTGGCGGCGTTAAGAACCAGCTCTACCCCCATGAGCACCGCGACCGCGTTGCGGCGCGTCAGGATCGTGTACAGGCCGCAGCAAAAGAGGGCGGCGCTAATGACAAGCAGCTTGTCCAGTCCCATTATTTCGGCTCCTCCATGTCCGCCGATACCTTCCCCTTCCCTTCCGGCCGGGAGAGGAGAGCGGCGCCGATAAGAGCCGCAAGCAGCAGCACCGAAGCCGCCTCGAACGGCAGCAGGTAGCGCGTCATGAGAAGCTCGCCGATCTCCGCGGTGGTCGGCTGGTATGCCAGGGCGGGCTTGACCGGGAAGGCCGTCCGGACCGCCGTAAACGACAGGACGCCGAAGAGCGCGAGGCACAAGAGAGCCGCCTGCCACTGGAACCGCGCCGGGTTGGAGATCTTGACGTCGGAGATACGGTTCGAGAGGAAGACGGCGAACATGATCAGGATGAGAATCCCGCCGACGTACACCAGCACCTGGGTGGCTGCGAGGAAGTCCGCCGACAGGTAGACGTACAATCCGGCCACCCCGACGAAGGAAAACAGGAGCGCCACCGCGGCATATACGATGTTGGGAAGAACGGCCACGAGAACCGCCGCCCCCACCGTCAACGCCGCCAGGAAATAGAAGATGATATCCGCCGGTCCCGTCATGCCTTCTTCTCCGGGTTTTCCTTCGGCGCCGGGTTCGCCCCCGCGGGAGCCGGGGCGGACGGGTCCGCTGACCTGGCGGCTTCGGCCGCTTTTGCCGCCTCCGCGGCTTTCGTGGCTTCCGCCGCCTTCGCGGCCGCCTCGGCCACCTGCTTCGCGACGCGCGCCTTGATTTCCGCGGCATCCTCCTTGACGAAGTGGAGGATCAGCTCTCCGCGGTCGAACGACGCCTTCTCGTATCCGCTGGTATGAGTGAGCGATTTCGGGGGACAGACTTCGACGCACAGGCCGCAGTACATGCACCGCCCGATGTTGATGTCATAGGAGACGAGGACCATCTTCTTGTCCGCACCCCGGACCGATTCGAGGACTATGCAGTCCACGGGGCAGACCTTCGCGCACATCTGGCAGGACGTGCAGCGCGCGATGTCGTTGTGGAGGAAGCCGCGGAACCGCTCCGCCGGCTCCCTGCGCACTTCCGGATACTGCTGGGTTATTTCCTCTTTGGCGTCGACGCCGTAGCGGGCCGTGATCCGCATCCCCTTCGCGGTGGTTACCACGGCTTCGACGATGTCGTTGATGTATTCCCTCAAGCCCATTCCGTCCCCGTTCTAAAAGATCGATGCGATCAGGTGGGGAATTCCCTTGCCCTTGAAGACCAGCAGCCACAGGGAGACTCCCAGCAGGTTCACGAAAGTGAGAGGAACCAGGTACTTCCATGCCATCCGCATGAGCTGGTCCACGCGCAGGCGCGGCAGCGTCCAGCGGACCCACATCATCACCAGCACGAGCGCGAACGCCTTGAACAGGAAGGCGCCCAGGGACAGGAGGTTACCCCAGGCACCCGTGATCGTCTCGGCCCGGAAGAACGGCACGTGCCATCCTCCCAGGAAGCATGCGGCGGCCAGCGCCGCCACCACGAACATGTCGCCGAACTCGGCCAGGAAGAAAAAAGCGTACCGGATTCCCGAATACTCGACGTTGTACCCGGAAACCAGCTCCGACTCGGCCTCCGGGAGATCGAACGGCGTCTGGTTCGTTTCCGCCTGCGCGGCGGTGAAGTACAGGAAGAAAGAGAAGAAGGTGAACGGATTGTGGAACAGGTTCCACCCGAAGATTCCCGCCAGCCCGCCCTGCGACCGGACGATGTCCTGCAGGGACAGGGAGCCGGCGATCAGGACCGCGGGCAGAAGGGCCATCCCCACCGGGATCTCGTAGGAAACGATCTGGGCCGCCGCCCTCATACCGCCCAGAAGCGCCCACTTGTTGTTGGAGG
This sequence comes from Deltaproteobacteria bacterium, assembly GCA_016218975.1. Lineage (NCBI taxonomy): Bacteria > Pseudomonadati > Myxococcota > Myxococcia > Deltaproteobacteria bacterium. The sequence continues at coordinate 10,583 of JACRCO010000031.1, read as the reverse complement.
CCCACCCTGCCATGAGTATCCCGATTACCACCAGCGAGGTGACCGCCATGACGTAGTAGATGCCGATGTTCAGGTCGGAGGCGATGAGCCCGACCCCGAACGGTAGAACCACGAACGCCGCGAAGGAACCGACGAAGACCAGGTACGGCGCGAGGACGAACAGGAACCGGTCCGCCTTGGCCGGGATTATGTCTTCCTTGAGGATCAACTTGGCGCCGTCGGCCAGGAACTGGAGTATCCCGTACGGCCCGACCCGGTTGGGGCCGATGCGCACCTGGATGTCGCCCGCGACCTTCCGCAGGACGTACGACCCGACCCCGCCGAAGGTCAGGGCGAAAACGAGCAGGATCACCGCGACTACCACCATGACCAGGAGCGTCATCACCCAAAGAGGCACGCCGGCGAGGGCGGGAACGGTGTTCATCAGGTTGCGGGCCAGGTCTTCCATCGCTATCCCAGGTTTTCCATCGCTATCTATCTATCTCCGGAAGGATGATGTCGAAGCTGCCGATCACGGCCACGATGTCCGCGATCATGAGCCCCCTCGTCACCTTCTCGAAGATGTTCATCGTGACGAAGGAGCCTGTGCGGATCTTCAGGCGAGTGGGATTCGTCGTTCCGTCGGAGACGAGGTAGAATCCGGTCTCCCCCCTGGGGCATTCGGACCGGAAGTAGGTCTCGCCGGCGGCGGGTTTAAAGAGCCGGGGCACCTTTGCCATCACCGGACCCTCGGGAATCTGCGCGACGGCCTGTCGCAGGATCCGCACGCTCTGGCGCATTTCGTTGATCCGCACCATGTACCTGTCGAAGCAATCTCCCAGCGTTCCCCGCTCGCCGGTCCCGACGCAGACGTCGAACTCCAGCTTCGGATAGACCGAGTACGGCTCGTCTCGTCGCAGGTCGAACTTGACGCCGGAGCCGCGCAGGTTCGGACCCGTCAGCCCGTATGCCACCGCGTCTTCCGCGGAGATGACCGCCACGTTCGCCAGCCGGTGGACGAAAATTTTATTGTAGGAAATAAGGTTGTTGTATTCGTCGATCTTCGGCTCGAAGTAGTCGAGGAATTCCTTCGTCTTGTCGAGAAAGCCCGCGGGAAGATCCCCGGAGACGCCGCCGATACGCGCGTAATTGTAAGTGAGCCGGTTGCCGCAGACCATCTCGAACAGGTCGTTTACCACTTCCCGCTCCCGGATCGAATAGAGGAAGGGTGTGAACGCTCCCATGTCCGCCGTGAACGACCCGAAAGAGATGAGGTGGGAGGAGATCCGGTTGAGCTCGCTGACGATCACCCGGATGTACTCGGCACGCTCCGGAACTTCTATGTTGGCAAGCTTTTCGACCGCCCACGCGTAGGCGCAGTTGCAGTTCATCGCCGCGAGGTAATCGAGCCTGTCGGTAAACGGCATGAACTGGGCGTAGGTAACCCGCTCTCCGATCTTCTCCAGCCCCCGGTGCAGGTATCCGACGTCGGGACGGGCGTTTACCACCACCTCGCCGTCGGTGCGCAGGAGCACCCGCAACACCCCGTGGGTGCTCGGGTGCTGCGGCCCCATGTTTATGAGCATCTCCTGCGTGTGGAGCGCTTCGGCCTGCCTGGTCATACCTTGATCCCGTGGTAGAACTCCGGATATTTGTAATCCTTGCGGAGCGGATGCCCTTCCCAGTCCTCCGGCAGAAGGATCCTGCTCAGGTCCTTCGAGCCGTTGAATACGATCCCGTACAGGTCGAACGTCTCCCGCTCCATGAAATTGGCCGCGGGCCAGACGGAGTCCACGCTCGGAAGCGCCGGGTTTTCCTTGGGCAGGAAGGCCTTCAGCCCGATCTTGTGCCGGTGGGCCATCGAGTGGATGTGATAGGCCACCGCGAACCTGTCCTTGCAGTCGAGCCCGGAGAGGCACATAAGGGAGTCGAACTTCATCGCCGGGTCGTCCCTGAGGAACCGTGCGATCTCCGCTACGGATGCGGGCGCGACCACAACAAACGCCGGCTTGGATCCGGCGTCCTGAAGCTCCACCACCGCTTCCCCGAACTTTCCCTTCAACGATTCGAAGACCGCCGTTGGTTCCAACGTTGCCCCTTACGCCTTATTAGCCGCGAAATTCCGCTTCTTCTCGATGATCTTCTGGAGCTGGATGATGCCGTCGATCAGCGCTTCCGGGCGGGGAGGGCAGCCGGGGACGTAGACGTCCACGGGGACCAGCAGGTCCACACCCTTCACCACGCAGTAGGAATCCTTGAAGAACGGGCCGCCCGTGTTGGCGCAGGATCCCATGGAGATGACGAACTTGGGCTCCGGCATCTGCTCGTACAGCCTTTTCAACCGCTCCGCCATCTTGTGGGTGACCGTGCCCGCGACGATCAGCAGGTCGGACTGCCGCGGAGAAGCGCGGAAAACCGCACCGAAACGGTCCAGGTCATATCGGGATGCGCCGGTCTGCATAAGCTCGATGCCGCAGCAGGCCGTCGCGAAAAGGAGGTACCAAAGTGAGGACTTGCGCGCCCAGTTGACGAACATGTCGGCGTTGCCGACCATGACGTGCGCTTCGGGTCCCATGGGGACCGTCGGAGCGTGGGCGGCAGCGTGCGCCGGGTCCTTGGTCATTTTCCCTCCTTCGGCGCCGGGGCGTCCTGCATCGTGCGCACCCAGTCGAGATCACCCTCTTTCCAGAGGTAGGCAAGGCCCGCAAGGAGGATGACTATGAAGACGAACGCCTCGACGAACGCTACCATCCCGAGCCGCTGGAAGATGACCGCCCAGGGGTAGAGGAGCGCGACTTCCACGTCGAAGATTATGAAGATCAGGGCGACGACGTAGAAACGTATGTTGAACTGCACCCACGAGGAGCCGAACGGCACCTCCCCGCACTCGTAGGTGGACAGCTTGACCGCCGTCGGGTCCCGCGGCTGCACGAGGCGCGAAACGAGGAGCATCAGCGCCACCGTGACCGCTCCCAGCACCATGAACACAAGGACCGTTGCGAAGTCCGTCAGCATGCCGTTCATCCCGTCCTGTCTCTTTCCCGGTTAACAGAGGACCCCCGCCGGTTCGGTCAGGGGCAGGAGGATCTCCTTATTTCGGGGAATGCCAACTGTATACAATCGACACTATACGATACTCGGGAATCTTCCCAAGTCAACCAAAAAATAACCTGCGCCCTCGAACGCCTGCGGAAGGCGGCCTGCCGGTTCCGCCCGCCCGTCCGTATATAATAACACTCATGAACGTACAACCCCCCAGCGGGACTCCCGTTTTGCTCGCCCCTGCCGGCGGCATGGAAGCGTTGCGGGCGGTACTGGCCGCGGGCGCGGACGCCGTCTACGTGGGCGCGCGGGGCTGGAGCCGGGGAGGGCCGCGCGTGGGACTATCGCACGAGGACATTTCCCTTGCGGCCCGGGAATGCTCACGCGCGGGAGCCGATCTCCACGTCGCCTTCAACACCGTCCCCGCCGCCGCGGAGGTTCCCGCTTATCTTTCCGCCCTGCGGCGGATACGCGACTGCGGAATAGTCAACGTAATTCTCTCCGACACGGGGGCGATCCCGCTCGTCCACAGTGAGTTTCCCGAGCTATCTATCTGCGCGTCGGTCGGAGTTTCCGCCCTGAACGCCGCCGACGCTGTCTTCTACCGGGACCTGGGAGCGAAGGCGATAGTGCTTCCGACGGCGGTGTCGTGCGGCGAGGTCCAGGCGATAAAGACGGCCGGCGGGCTCAGGATAGAAGCCTTCATCCGCTGCAGGGCCGAGTTCATCCTCCAGGGGAAGTGCGGGCTTTCCGGGTATGCCCGCGAGGCCGATGAAATCGAGGGCCGTCCGGATCTCGCGGCGGCCGGGCCTTCTTCTTCCGCAAAGAGGGGGGGGCGGTGCTTTCTCGTCTGTGCCGCGCTCCCCGTCGAACGGACACCCCATACCATAGAGGAGGAGCTCGCCGACTGGATCCGCGCCGGGGTGGACGCCTTCAAGATCGAGGGCCGGGACCTCCCGCCCGCGAAGCTCGCCGCCCTCGTCACGCGCCTCCGCGCGAAGCTCGACGCCGCCCTCGCCGGCTGAGCGCAAAACAAGACAAAAACAGGTCAAAAACAGGGACAGGTCAAAAACAGGGACAGGTCAAAATCAGGGACGTTCTTAAAAACTCGATCGAAAACTTCCCTTGCGAGTTTTTAAGAACGTCCCTGTTTTTGACCTGTCCCTGTTTTTGACCTGTTTTTGTCTTGTTTTGCGCTCAGCCGGCGAGGGCCTTGCGGAGGTCCTTCGGGATCGGGATCGGCTTCCAGGCGGCGTCGATCGACCGGCAGGAGATCTTACCCTCGGCGGCGAGCACGTCCTTCCCGTCGACAGTGCGGAAGAGGGTGAAACCGAAGGTGGCCCCCTTTTCGTCCATCCGGGCGAGCCGGGTCCGCAGGATCAGCGCGTCGTCGAAACGCACGGGGGCCCGGTACCGGCATTGCGTCGCGACAATCGGGAACCCGAAACCTTTTTTGCGGTTCCGGTATACCGCGTCGGGGGAAAGCCCCCGCGTGCGCAGGAACTCGTCCAGCCCGCGCTTGAAATAATCGAGTATGGCGGCGAAGTATGCAACGCCATACGGATCGGTCTCTCCGAAACGCACGCGGATGTCGATGGAATGGGAGGCGGATGGCGGCATCGGGTCCTCCGTTGGATGTGTAAAGGATTACCTTCCCGGGCGCGAAAGTCAATCAGGCCGTTAGGGGCACCACTCGGTGGGGTTATTCGGCGTAGTAACGGAAATACGAGCCAAGCCAAGCCGCTGGAAATACGGTAAAGTATTTTTTGTGCTTTCCCCCGACCCACAGAAGGAGGTTACCCCTTCCGCCGCTCCGCCGGAAGGAACCGGCCCGCCCGGCGGCCCCAACCCGCCGGGGGTCGTCCCCGGCCACTTCATCAGGCGGAGGTCCGACCGCGCGATCCTGGGAAGCCTCGTGGTTCTGGCCATCCTGGGCCTCCTTACGCTGTGCTACTTCGCCTCGTCGGTCTTCATCACCATCATTTCTTCCATCCTGATCGCCCTTGCACTGGAGCCGCTTGTCATTCTCCTTTGCAAGCGCGCAAGGCTGCGCAGGCCATACTCGAGCGCGATTGTCGTCTTTCTGGCCATCGCGGTCCTTTACGGAATCCTGTACGTCACGTACGGCAGCGCCCAGCAGCTCTTTTCCGACCTGCCCACGCTGATCGAGCAGATCCGGAATGCGCCGCTCGTGCAGCGGATCACGAGCGAGCTCTACCGGCTGACGGAGACGCTCCAGGAAGCGGGGAGGACCATCGGACCGCCCGTCCCTCCGTCACCCGTGAAAGGGACCCAGATCATTGTGCGCGACACGGCGTCCTGGTCCGAACCCTTCCTCCGCGGGCTCGGGTCCCTGACATCGATCCTCTTTTCCTTGAGCTTCATACCATTCCTTGTCTATTTCCTCCTGGCCGAGAAGGAGCACCTCATCCGTCGCACCCTCGCCCTATTCCCCCGGGAGCACAGGGAAACGGCGTCCACAACCATAGGCGGCATCGAGAAGATGCTCCAGAAGTTCCTCACCGGCAACGCCGTCGTGGCCGGTATCCTGAGCATCGCCACGGCTTTCGTCTTCCTCCTGATCGGTCTGCCCTACTGGATCGTCCTCGGGTGCTTGAGCGGCATCGTAAGCACCATCCCGTATCTCGGGCTCGTACTTGGCCTCCTTCCTCCTCTTATCGTGGGCCTGATCACCTTCGATTCGGGGGCGCCCATCGCCGTCATCGCGGCAAGCGTCACGGGATTTCATGTGGTGGCCGCCAACCTCCTGATCCCGAAGCTCGTCGGCAAGGGTGTTCAGCTGAATCCAGTCGCCTCCACGGTGAGCATAATGTTCTTCGGGTGGATGTGGGGAGGGATGGGGCTGATCCTGGGGATTCCCATCGTGGCGGTTCTGAAGACCGTCCTCGAAAACATGCAGCCCACGATAAAACTGGGTCAGTGGCTGGGAGAATAAATTAGGTTGCACATCCCTGAATCCGAATATATGATGCGGGCAAAAATCCCGGGAGGGGGTAACAACGATGAGAAAGCTTGCAGCACTGATCGCGGTGACGGTCGCAGTGGTCTTCTGCCTCGGCGTGGCGGTAGCGGCGCCCCCCGACAAGATCAGCATCAAGGCGATCCAGAAGACCAAGAGCGCCGTCGCCTACGACCACAAGGCCCATGCGGCCAAGGTCAAGGAATGCAAGACTTGCCATCACAAGGACGCCGCCGGCAAGGAGCAGGGCTGCGGCAAGTGCCACACCGCCAAGGCGGAAGGGAAGAAAGTCGACCTGAAGGAAGCCTTCCACAAGCAGTGCAAGGATTGCCACAAGAAGGAGAAGAAAGGCCCGCAGAAGTGCGACGAGTGCCACCCGAAGAAGTAACTGCCTGAGCGGGTCCTAAAGCCAGGACCGTCCATAAAAAAATCCCCGGCGGCCGATCAGGCCGCCGGGGATTTTCATTTTCCGCCAAGTGAACGCCACCCCCGGGTTCTCTGGAACGTCCCGGTTCCCGGGTCGGGCTGAGCCTGGCGATGGTTACGCCTTGGGCTTCTCCAGCTCCCTCTGGCGCAGGACGCGGCGAAGGAGCTTGCCCACCGCCGTGCGCGGCATCGCGTCGATGAACTCGATCTCGCGCGGCAGCTTGTAGACGGCGATCTTCCCCTTGCAATGCTCGACAAGCTGTTTCTTCAGCTCTTCCGTAGGGGCTGTCCCCGCCTTCAGGACCACGAATGCCTTCGTGCGCTGACCGATGACAGGATCGGGCACGCCGACGACGCCCGCGTCCGCAACGGAATCGTGGGTGACAAGCGCCTCTTCGATCTCTTCGGGTCCGATCCGGTAGCCGGAGGACTTGATGAGGTCGTCCTCGCGGGAGAGGAACTGGACGTTGCCCAGCTCATCCATCGTGACGACGTCGCCGGCCAGGCACCAGCCGTCGCGCACCGCCGCCTTCTGCTTGTCGTTATCCTTCCAGTACATCGTCCCCGTGGGTCCCCGGACGATCATCTTTCCGACCTCGCCCGGCTTGACCTGCTCGAAGTTCTCGTTGATTACGCGCACGTCGTAGCCCGGGCAGGCGGAGCCGATGAAGCCCGGCTTTACCTTCTTGGTCACCGCGGCGGAGATGAAGACGAACATCATCTCGGTGGTGCCCAGCCCTTCGTATATCTCCAGCCCGAACTTCTCCTTCCAGTCGAGGTATGTCTTGGCCGTCAGCGCCTCGCCGCCGCCGGTGCAGAACCGCATGGAGGAGTAGTCATAGTCCTTCGGGTTGATGTCGGCCAGCATCTTCCGGTAAGCGGTGGGAAGCGCCGACATGATCGTGACCTTGTGGTTCTGGATGTTCTTGAACATCGATATCGGGTCGAACTTTGCGATGAGCGACACGGCCGCGCCGTAGCGGAACGGGATGACCGCCACGGTGGAGTAACCTGCGGCCATCGCGAGCGGCGCGGGGCCCCCGATCACGTCCTTGTCGGAGACCTCCCAGCAGTACTTGCCGAACCCGTCGGCGACGATCAGCGACTCTTCCATGAAATGCGCCGTCCCCTTGGGAAGGCCTGTCGTCCCGGAGGTGAAGAGAAGCACGGAGACGTCCATCCGGTCCCGTTTCACCGCCTCGCACTGGTCCGGGTTCTTCATGAGGTCGGCGTACGGTACGTACCCTTTCGCGCGGATCTCGTCCTCGGAGCCCGGAGGGGCTACGACGACGATGTGCTTCACCGACTTCAAGTCCGCCTTCGCCGCCTCCACTTCACCCAGCATCGCCTGGGCGACGATAAGGACCTTCGCCTCGGCAAGGTTCGCCACGTGGGCGATCTCCGAGCGGGCGAACAGAACGGACGTAGGCAGGGAGACGCCGCCGATCTTGATGATGGCGAAGTTGCAGACGATGATCGGCACGATGTTCGGCATCCGCATCATCACACGGTCGCCTTCCTCGACGCCCAGTTTCTTCAGGCCGTTGGCGACCCGGTTGACGCTCGCCTGGAGCTGCTTGTAGGTGATCCGCTGCTCGTCGAAATATACGGCGACCTTGTCGCCGTATTTGGCGGCGGTCTGGTCGAGCAGCACTTCGGTGGAATTGAACTTCTGAGGGATGTTCTTGAACTCGTCGAGATTGTAGATCCGCTTGGGCCGCAACTCCTCGGGCGGCAGGTATTCAGCCGGTATCTTCGCCATCGAAACCTCCTCTGAAAGTGTGGAAAGGCGGTCGGGCGAAGCGCCGCGCCGCCCCTTCCCCTGGTGGTAGGATCAGGCCTTCGCGAGCAGATTCTGGAGCACTTCCTCGCAGCCCAGCGTGCGCTGCAGTTCCTTGTCGGAGCGGGGGAACGCTTCCACCGGGTAGCGGTCGGCATCCTTCTCGAACAAAAGGAGGGCCGGCACGGACTTCCCGAAATCTTCCTGCAGGGCGCCCTTCGCGCCGAACACCGCGCGGACCTGCGCCTTCGGGCCGGTTACCGCCGAGTTGTACGTCATGAAGCCGACCTGCTGACCCTTCAGATCGACCGCCTTCGCGTTGACGCCCTTCGCAGCGAGCTGGTTGATCAGATCTACCGCCTTGGCGGCATCGCAGGCGAAGTTGGCTCCCGGAGTAACAGTGCTGTCGTAGTAGAATTCCACCTTCATCGTCCCAAGCCCTCCTTGCATAAAATGTTGTTTGGAGAAAATCCTTTGATAAAAAGGCAAAATCCACGGCCGCACCCGGGGTTCCCAAGGCGGCCGTGGACTTGCAGCGGCGTTACTCTACCAGACCGGCCGAAGCCGGTTCAAGAGGTTTGTTTACTTCAGTATGGCCGGACCCGCCCCCTCGTAATACCCGCACTCTCCCTCGATCCCGTCGTCCTTCGGGATGTTGATCGCGTACGGCCACTCGAGCTTATGGCATTGCCCCATGTAGGCCCTGCCAATATTGGGGTCCGTCGCCTTGACGAAGTTGCTGCACGCCTGGCAATTCGGAACGATTTTCGCCACGGTATCTCCTCCTGTTTCTCTTGGTCAGTGCAACGTCTTCAATTGCGCGCCTTGCCCTACACTCCCGTGTAGAACATCTTCGGCACGCTCCCGATCAGGTCTTCGGCCTTCAGCGGTGCGCCGGAGACGGCCTTGCCGCGCTTGCTCTTGGTGATCGGGATCGGTTTCCCCTGGAAATCCTCCCGCGCCTGCGGGGCCGCGGCCACCTTGCCCGGGGTGGTGATGGGTTTCCAGTCCTTCGTCTGCGCGAAGCCGGGGAGCTTGTCGTGCGGTCCCTTGGCTTCGACCGGCGCGCCCGTGCGGCAGCCGTTGACCAGCTTGTACGCGAATACCGCGTCGCAGCCGGCGCACTTGAACTTCCCGTCGAAATTCCAGAACGTGAACGGATCGAGATAATTGATCACGGTGCATTTCGGGCACTCGACGATCAATGAAGTTTCTTTGAAGCTCATCGTTTCCCCCTTTTCGTGACGTTAGATAATCTCCTTGGCCTCCAGCTCGGCAATGTGGGAGCCGCTGTAACCGCAGAGCTTGGACAGGATGTATTCGTTGTCCGCGCCTACCGGCTTGAACACCCACCGGACCCTTGCCGGGGTCTCGGAGAGCTGGTACGCCGGTCCCTGCGTCTGCACGTCGCCGAACGTCGGGTCGTCTATCCATTGGATGGTTCCGCGGAGGTGGAAGTGCTCCTGCTCGGAAACTTCCTTGGAGTTCCACACCGGCTGGGCGACGATCCCGGCATCCGTGAAAGCCTTCCATACCTGTTCCTTCGTCTTGTCCGCCGCGAACTTCTCGATCTCGGGATAGATCGCAACCTGCGCGTCGGCAGCCACCCGGTCCGCATGGGTCGGGTACTTCTTGGCGAGGTCGTCCCTGTTGATGACCTTGCAGAGCTTCTTGAAATCCTCGTCCTTGTAGGCCGAGACCATGCAGAAGCCCACTTCCTGCTCCTGCGGGTTCTTCGAGTTCGGGTATGACGACTTCCCGCACTTTAAGATACCGTGGACGCTAAGAAGAGGTTCCCAGTTCCCCCAACGCTGGCCGACGACGCCGGTCTTGCCGTAGAGGGCGATGAAATCAGTCAGGTGCCGCTGTGCGCCGTGCACCTGGGAGTATTCCAGGAAGTTACCCTTGCCCGATACGTTGTCTCTCCAGTAGAGGCTGGCGATGATGTTGAACGCGGAGATCGCGCCGCCCCAGTAGTCCATGATCCAGATCGTCTGCTTCGAGGGTAGCCCGCCGTATTCCTTCGACCACCCCGTGATCGAGAAGCAGCCGCCCTGGGCCTGGCCCAGGATGTCGTAGGAGGCGCGGTTACGTCCCGGCCCCCAGCCGCCGAACCCGCCCATCCACTGGTAAATGGTGCGGGGGTTGACCTTGAGGTGCTGCCTTGCGCCGATCCCCCACCGGTCGAACGTGCCCGCCCGGTAGTTTTCCGCGAAGACGTCGGTCTTCGCCGCAAGCCGCTTCATGATCTGGATCGCTTCCGGCTTGTGGAAGTCGAGCGAAAGGAAGTACTCGTTCGGGTTCGCGCCGAAGAAGCCCAGCCCCGTCCCCTTGTCCGGCATCCACCGGGAGAGGGGATAGAGGAACGGCTCGTTG
>JACRCO010000030.1 GCA_016218975.1 Deltaproteobacteria bacterium | reverse complement strand
TCGGTCCTGAATATGCGGAAATGGGTCGCCTCCGCCGTTTTCCTGCCGGCGCAGCCGGGGACGAGGGCTTTTCTCCCTCCCCCGAAGCCTGCGAAATAATGGAAGGAGATCGTGCCGGTCAGGACGATCCGGTCATGCTCCATCAGCGTTCTGCAAATATGTACCGGCGTCCCTCTTGAGGTGGTCCCTGCGAAGACCGTGTCGCCGTCGGGGTCGGACTGCTCGATCCGTATCCCCGACGCGAGTTCCGCGCCTGTCACCGCCCGGAGTTCTTCAAGCGACAGCGCCCTGTGCGTCCCCCGCGCGACGAAGAGCGTGACACGTTTCCGCGGCACGCCCGCCGCGTCCGTCTCCCGAAGGAGATGCGGGAGGAACTTTTCCGTCGCGCTGTAACGGGTGACGTCCGAAATCGCCACGGCGACGGAATCGCCGGGGGAAAGGATCCTCCGCAACGGGAGAGAGCCGATCGGGCGTGCGATCCGCTGCTGGAGGAACGTATCCTCCGAAGGGGGAAGGAGGGGAGCGCGGGCCGCCAGCAGGTGGAAGTTCCGGAAGAATTCCTCCCGCAACGGAAGCCGTGAGCGGCCGTAACCGAGCGAAACGGATTGTTTGCCGCCCGTATCCCCCGAGCGGCGAGTCGGGTTCATCGTTCCTGTCCTCCGCCTTAGTGCTTCATTAAATGAAGCACTAAGGGCCGAGTTTTTCCGGGACGGGGAAACTTCGCCCGCAGTGGGGGCAGATGACGGTGTCTCCCGCCTGCCAGGACCGCTCCTGTTTCTTCGTCGAAGCGCACCCTCCCGCGAGGAGAGCCGCCGCAAGGAAAAGTGCGACGAACCATCGTGTCATTTCCAATTTCCTCCGAACATTTTTACGGAATCCGGTGGAACTTCGGAAGCCGGCTTCTCAACATACTATAATGCCGTGAGCAGGATGCAACAGTATGCGGAGGGTTCGGATGGAAAACCGGGATCTCGCGCGATTCGCGGAAGAGACGGCCAGGGGTGCGGGGGAAATCCTGCGCCGGAACTACGGGAAGAAGCAGACGGTCCATTTCAAGGGGGAGATCAACCTGGTGACCGATGTCGACCGCCAGTCGGAGACCTTCATCATCGGAAGGATCCGGGACTCCTTCCCGGACCATGGAATCCTCTCTGAGGAAAGCTCGGAAGTGACCTCATCCTCTCCGTACCGATGGATAGTCGATCCGCTCGACGGGACGACGAACTACGCCCACGGTTATCCATGCTTCTGCGTTTCGATCGCGGTGGAGAAGGCCGGCACGCTGTCGGCGGGGGCTGTGTACGATCCGCTGCTCGACGAGATGTTCGCCGCGATGCCCGGGGGAGGGGCGTTCCTGAACGGCAGGCCGATTTCCGTTTCCGCAACGGAGAAATTGCGCCGGTCCCTGCTGTCGACGGGGTTCGCATACGACGTGAACACGGCGAGCGACAACAATCTCGGCTATTTCCAGGAATTCGTTTTCACCGGACAGGCGATCCGTCGCGACGGATCCGCGGCGCTGGACATGTGTTACCTGGCTTGCGGCAGATTCGACGGCTTCTGGGAGCTGTCCCTCAAGCCGTGGGACACGGCTGCCGGGTTGTTGATACTGAAGGAGGCCGGCGGGATCGCGACCCGTCTCGACGGCTCGCCATACGATATCCACCAGCCGGACATCCTTGCGTCGAACGGACGGATCCACGGGCAGATGCTCGATGTTTTGAAAAGAACCGGGAAGGGCGGCCGGTAATCATCCCGGCCTTCGCGCCTCGTTTCCGGCAAGTACCGATACTATCCCGCATTTCTCGATCGGCTTATGTTGCGGCGGGGCGCTCCTGGCGCCAGGAGCGCCCCTGGAATCGCGCCGTACCTATTTCTTGACGCCCTCGATCATCGTCAGGCCGAACTTGTCGTGCTGGAAGGGATGCACCGACGGGAACTTGGAAAAGAACCACCCGTGGAAGATTTCCTTGTCTCCCTGGAAGACTTCGGCCTGGACAGCGGGGTTTTCCGGGTTGTTCGTGTTCGAGGTGATCGAATCGGCGGACATCGCGAAATGGGGGAGGAATTCGCCCACCTTGAGCACGAGGTCGGAATCGGGGACCTTGAACTCCGATTTCAAGGGAACGGTGAACTGCTTTTTCGATTTCTTCTCTTTGTATTCAACCTCGATCTTGACGGCCTTCCACGTGCCCTTCACCGTGTCGGGCACGACGACTTTCTTTTCGGGTCCGCCTCCCATGGGGGGCATTCCCCCGGGCTGACCCTGCATGCCTTGCCCGGGCGTTCCCTGGCCCTGCATCGGCGGGGGCGGTTGCGGCGGCTCGGACTTCTTGCAGGCCGTTGCTACAAGCGCAAATACCAAAATGGTTGCTGCCAACAGCGCGATCCGTTTCATTTCTCCTCCTAGGTCAACGACGTTGTCTAACAAACATTGGATGGCGGAGAGGGAGAGATTCGAACTCTCGAGGCGGGTATAAGCCGCCTACGCGATTTCCAGTCGCGTTCCTTCGGCCAGCTCGGACACCTCTCCGCGAAACCCTGTCGATTTATAAAAATTCATGCCCGCCTTCGCGCCTCACCGATAAAAAACCTGATGCTCGGCGCTTCGGCGGGCATCCGCCGTAGCCCACCGGCACAAGGGTTTATTCCATGCCGATGGGCGAAGGCGGATGGCGGAGAGGGAGAGATTCGAACTCTCGGTACGGTTTTACCCGTACAACCGCTTAGCAGGCGGTTGCCTTCAGCCGGCTCGGCCACCTCTCCGGCAATTAATCACGAACCTTTATGGCTTTCGGTCCACTCACCTTGGCGGAGGGAGCAGGATTTGACCGATCAGGCTCCGGCGATCACGCCTGCGCCCCCTCGGTCGCCTCGCACGCCTGTCGGGCTCCACATGGTCGCCCTTTTCCTCCCTGTTCGGTCGGCGGCGTGCTCGGGTTCAAATCCCTGGACTCCGCTGTCAAAGACTTATCTTGGCGGAGGGAGTAGGATTTGAACCTACGGAACGTTGCCGTTCAGCGGTTTTCAAGACCGCCGCCTTAAGCCGCTCGGCCATCCCTCCCTGAAACTTGTATTTATACCAGAATTTCCTTCCCGGCGGAGTGAAAAAGGGATCGGAAATTGGAAAACCCGGGTCGGTATGATACAAATAAGTTTACCGCAAACCGGTGGGGGCCGATGAAAATGACGGTAATTCCGTGAAATTTGTCGATCTGCAGGCGCAGTTTGCCGCGTACGAGACCGAAATCCGCGAACAGATCGAAGCCGTCCTGAACAGCGCGCAGTTCATCCTGGGACCGAAGGGGGCGGAACTGGAACGCCTCCTGGCAGCCTATGTGGGCGCCAAGCACGCGTTCGGTTGTTCGTCGGGGACCGATGCGCTCCTGCTCGCACTGATGGCGTACGGGGTGGGACCCGGCGACGAGATCCTTACCACGCCTTTCACTTTCATCGCGACGGCCGAAACGATAGTGCTCGCAGGCGCCACGCCCGTCTTCGTCGATATCGATCCGCGAACCTATAATCTCGACCCGCTGAAGATCGAGGAGGCGCTGACGAAAAACACCCGCGGCATCATCCCCGTCAGCCTCTATGGACAGTGCCCGGAAATGGAACCGATTGCGAAGATCGCTTCGGAGTACGGCCTGTTCGTCATCGAGGACGGGTGCCAGTCCTTCGGGGCGGAACGAAACGGTAAACGTTCCTGCGGATTTCCGCACGTGGGGACGACCTCATTCTTTCCTTCCAAGCCGCTCGGTTGCTACGGAGATGGGGGAATGGTGTTCACCTCGGACGACGGCATCGCCCGGCGGATTTCGGGGCTTCGCAACCACGGCCAGTGGGAGAGGTACCGCCACGGCATGGTCGGCATCAACGGCCGCCTGGACGAGATCCAGGCCGCGGTTCTCCTGGCCAAGTTCCGCCATTTCCCCGCCGAAGTGGCGCGGCGTGCGGCGGTCGGCGCTTACTATTCCGAGGCGCTCGAGGATGTCGTCACGGTTCCGTCGATCGCGCCGGGAAATACGCACGTCTACGCCCAATATTCGATCCGGACGCCTGGGCGCGACCGGCTCGCTTCACACCTTGGGGAAAACGGGGTTCCCACGGCCATCCACTATCCCATCCCCCTGCACCGGCAGGAAGCCTTCGCCGCTCTTGATTACGGGGATAACGATTTTCCCGAGTCCTGCGCCGTTTCCGGGGAGATCCTCTCGCTGCCGATGTCGGCGTATCTCTCCCGCGAGGACCAGGATGCGGTTATCCGGCAGGTCCGCCGGTTCTTCGGGAAGTGTTGACCCATAGCCTCCATGCGCTTTAAAAGGACGAACCCGCCCGCAGCGCTGCTTGTGCGCGCCGTCAATTGGCTGGGGGATGCGGTGCTCACTACACCCGCGCTGAGCGCGGTTCGGGAAGCGTTTCCCAATGCCAGGATCACGCTTGCGGCGCGGCCTCTCGTGGCCGAATTGTTCCGGTATCACCCGGATGTGGACGATATCGCCGTTTACGACAAGGAGGGCCTGCATTCGGGGGCTTCCGGGATGCTGCGGATGGCGGCGGAGTTGCGCAGATACCGGTTCGACGCGGCGATCCTCTTCCAGAACGCATTCGACGCCGCGCTTCTTTCGTTTCTCGCGGGAGTCCCCGAGCGGATGGGATACGCTACCGACGGAAGACGCCTGCTTCTGACGCGGGCGGTTCCCGTAACGGAGGAAATCCTCCGCCTGCATCACGTGGACTACTACATCCGCCTCGTGGCCGGGCTTGGAATCTCCCTGCCGGACCCCGTCGGCATGCGGCTTCAAGTGACCCGGGAAGAAACGGAAGCGATGGGGGACAGGCTTTCCGCGCTCGGCATTCTCAAGGGGGAGAGGATATTGGGGATCAATCCGGGCGCCACCTACGGTTCGGCGAAGAGATGGTACCCCGATCGTTTCGCGGCGGTGGCGGATGCGCTTTCGGAAGAGTGGGGAGCGGCCGTCGTGCTCATGGGCTCGGCCGCCGAGCGGCCCCTCGCAAGCGAGATCGAGGCGGGGATGCGCCGGAAGCCGGTGAACCTCGCGGGGCGGACCACGGTGAGGGAGCTCATGGCTCTCCTCTCCCGGTGCTCCTTCCTGGTGACGAACGATTCGGGACCGATGCACATCGCCGCGGCTCTCGGTGTTCCGCTTGCGGCGGTCTTCGGGTCGACCGATTGGCGCACCACCTCCCCATGGACGCGCAAGGCAAGGATCGTCCGCGGGGACGTCGACTGCTCCCCCTGCCTGCTCAGGGAATGCAACCGTGCGCACGAGTGCATGCTGGAGGTGACCGCCGACATGGTCGTTTCCGCGGCCCGAGCGCTGTTCCGGGAGTGCTCGTGTGAAACCGGATGAATTCCGACGGATCCTCATAGTAAAGCTCTCCGCGCTGGGGGACGTTGCGCACGCCCTGCCCGTCCTCGATTACCTCAGGAAAGCCGCTCCGGCGGCGCGCATCGACTGGGCGGTCGACCGCAGGTTCGCCGCGCTGCTCGAGGGGAACGATGCGCTCTTCCGCGTGGTGGCGCTCGACCTCAAGCGCTGGAAGCGGGAATGGGCGGGCGGCGGCGCGGGGAAAGAGGCGGCGGCGGCGATCCGCGAACTTCGCGAGGGAAACTACGACGCCGCGTTCGATATCCAGGGAAACGCCAAGAGCGGCGTCGTAACCCGTCTGTCCGGCGCGCCCCTGCGATTCGGTTTCGATCGCCGCGGAGTTCGGGAGTCGCCGAACCTGCTTTTCACCAACCGAAAGGTGGCACTGCGGCCGGAAGACGGGCATGTCACCAGGAAGATGCTGCGGGTGGCCAGCGCCCCTTTCGGGGGAGAGTTCGACCTCTCGTCGCTGCGGGCGGAAATACCATTGACCGAGGCGCAGGTTCTACATGCCGGCAGGACGGTCCGGGACATCTTCCCGGATGCGAACCCGCTGCTGGTCGTCCACCCGGGAACGACGTGGCATACGAAACGGATGGATCCGGAATTCTGGGCGCATGCGGTCCGGGAACTGAGGAGCATATACCCCGGGATCGGCGTGTTGCTGTCCTGGGGGAACGAAGAGGAGCGGCGCGAGGCGGAACGTATCCTTGCGGATATCGGGCGCGGCGCGGCGTTGCTGCCCAGGCTTTCCTTGAAGGAGCTGGCGGCGGTTTTTCGAAAGTGCGGTTTCCTCATAGCTCCGGACACCGGCCCTCTCCACGTCGCGGCGGCCGTGGGTTGCCGAACCGTCTCCGTCTTCCGCGTGACGGACGGCAAACGGAATGCTCCTTACGGGCTCGCCCACCGGTTTCTGCAGGCTCCCATGCCGTGCACGGCATGCCTGCGCAAACGGTGCTCCCGGGACGCGGAATGCCGGCGAAGCATTCCTCCGGAAGCGGCCGCGGAGGCGATGGCGGAATTGATCGGTCGGGATTCGTAAGCGATGGAAAGACTTCTTCACATTGTCGAGCCCACTCTCGAATCCGGGGCGGGGCACTGCCACAGTTTCGTTTCGGCATTCTGCGGCGCCGGGAAAAACAGCGGGTGCTCGATTCGCCTCTATGCAGGAAGCGGCGCGTATCTTCCGCGGCTCGAGGAGATGGGCGTGCGGGTCGTTCCCTGGTTCCACAGGCGCTTGCGCCGGCCGGAGGCATTCCTTCTCTTTCGCCGGTTGCTGCGCGAGCCCGGCAGGCTGTTCCTTCCGACCGCCACGCGTGCGGATCTTTCCCTTCTCTCGCTTGCGGCCAGGGGAATCATACCGCCGGGAAAAGCGTTCCTCTATTTTCACTGGTTCAGGCCCGACGCCCGTAAACGGGCTTTCCTCGCGCGGATGGCCGGGCGCCAGCCCGGGTTTGCCGTGCTCGGGCCCACGCAATCGGTCGTGGACATTTTCCGGGAGTGCGGGTTCGCCAAGGCCGAAATCGCGCCGTACCCGATCACGCCCGTCGACCACGACGCAGGGCCGGAAAGCGAGGATTTCCGGCACCTGCTCTTCGCCGGGGCAGCCCGGGCGGACAAGGGGTTCCCGGCCGTTGTCGGCCTGGTCGCCTGGATGGCCTCGCATAACAAGGCAGTCCCTGTTACCCTCCAGGCTTCTCCGGATCATTACGACCGGTACGATCCGGCCGTGCGCGCGGAGGTCGAACGCCTGGGAAAGATCGCCTATCCGCACCTGACGGTTCGGCCGGAAACCCTGGGTGCGGAGGAATACGCGGACCAGTTCCGCGGCGCCGTCTGCCTTCAACCCTATGCCGCCGCGGATTTCGCGGACCGGCTGAGCGGCGTCACGCTCGATGCCCTGTCGCGCGGCTGCCCCGTCGTGACGATGAAGGGGACGTGGATGGGGCGCGTGGTGGAACGCTTCGAGGCGGGGAAGGCGGTCGCGGAGGCGGCGCCGGAAGCGCTTTTCTCGGCAGCGGAAGAGATCCTGCGGGATTACGGCCGTTACCGCCGCAATGCCGTGCGGGCGGGAAGGGCGCTCCAGGAGGAATTGAGCGCGGGACGGCTGTTCGAGATCGTAACGGCCTGAAAGTTTCGGGGGAGAGCATGGAAACGTCCGATCGACGGCCGGTCAGCGCCATCGTCATCTCCTTGAACGAGAAGGATCGCATCGCGGCCTGCCTCGAATCATTGCGGTTCGCGGACGAGATCGTGGTGGTGGATTCGGGCAGCTCCGACGGCACGCTGGAGGTCGCGCTCAGCTTCACGCCGAAGGTCTTCGAAGTGCCGTGGAAAGGGTTCGGCCCGCAGAAGCAGGCCGCGGTCGACCTCGCCTCACACGACATGATCTTCTGCCTCGATTGCGACGAACGGGCGACGCCGGAGCTGGCCTCGGAAATCGCGGATGTCCTTCGGCGCGGAGGGGCTCTTCCCGCATACACCGTCCCGCGGAGGACTTTCCTCGGTTCGAAGGAGATCAGGCACTCGGGATGGTACCCCGACCGCACTGTCCGCCTGTTCGACCGGCGCCGGGCGAGGTTTTCGGACTCCGCGGTGCACGAGCGGGTGGTCGCATCGGGGGAGAGCGGGCGGCTCGATCATCACATCCTCCACTATTCCTTCGGCGGCCTGTCGGACCTCCTCGTCAAGATGAACCGGTACACCGACCTTTCCGCGAAGGAGATGTTCGAAGCGGGCCGCAGGAGCGGCATTTCGGACATGACGGTCCGCCCGTTTCTCTCATTCGTGAAGTCGTACCTGCTGCGGCTCGGTTTCCTCGACGGCGTCGAAGGGTTCGAAATCGCCGTTGCGGGGGGGATGCACGTTTTCGCCAAATACGTGAAGCTCAGGGAGCTGGAGCGAAAGCGTCTCGAGGCGGCGCGGTGACGGCCTCCTCGACCGGTATGGGGGGAATGAGACGGGGAGGGCGCCCGCGGGTGGCCGTCGCGATACCGAAGTACGGCCTGATCGGCGGAGGAGAGAGGTTCGCGGCGGAACTGACGGAGCGGCTCGCCCGGAAGGGTAAATACGAGTTCCACGTCTTCGCCAACCGGTGGAGTTCCGGTTCCGGGGATATCGTGTTCCACAAGGTTCCCGCGATCCGGTTCCCCCGGTTCCTGCGCCCCGTCGGGTTCGCCCGGTTCGTCGATCGCATGGTGTCAGGGGGGAGTTTCGACCTCGTGCATTCCCACGAGCGCATCTACTGCGCGGACATCTTCTCGCTTCACTCGGTCCCGCACGCCGGCTGGGTCCGCGACGTGCGCCGCAAACGTCCCGGCCTGTTCGATCTCGCGACCGTATCGGTCGAAAAGCGGATGATGGGGTGCGGCGCCCGCCGGTTTCTGCCCGTTTCCACCCTGGCGAAGGATGCTTTCGCGCGCGAGTACGGCGTGGATCCCTCGATGTTCCTCGTGGCTCACCCGGGGGTGGACGTGGAGAGGTTTTCCTCGCCGGACCGGGCTGCCTGCCGCCGCGAAGTACGCTCGCGCTACGGGATCGGCCTGGAGGATACCGTTATCCTTTTCGTGGGGATGAACTTCGAGGTCAAGGGCCTGGATGTTATCATGGCATCCGTGGCCTGCGCCGGGCGGAAGCACGCCGGAGAGCGCATCCGGCTGCTCGTGGTGGGGAAGGGAGATCGAAGGAAGTACGAAGGAATCGCGAACCGGCTTGGAATCGGGGAGGCGGTGGTCTTCACCGGGCCCCAGGCGGATGGGATGGAACGCTTCTACCTTGCCTCGGACGTTTTCGCGATGCTGTCGAAGTTCGACACGTTCGGGATGGCCGTGCTCGAGGCGATGGCCGCGGGGATTCCCGTCGTGATCAGCGCGGGCGTCGGCGCGAAGGACCTCGTGGAGAACGGCAGGAACGGTTTCGTCGTGGATGATCCGGAAGATGCGGGCGCGGCTGCGGACAGGATCGGGCTGCTTATGGACGGGGAAACCCGGCTCCGAATGGGGCGGGAGGCGCGGTCGACGGCAAGGGAGCATTCCTGGGACCGGCTGGCGGAGGACATGGAGGGGATTTATGAGGAACTGCTCGGCTGACCGCCGCATTGCGGGGGAGGCCCGATGAATCCGAAGGTTTCGGTGATCCTCACCGCATGGCAACGGCCCCAGTATCTGGAGGAGCAGGTCGGCCGGCTGCTCTCCCAGACCGTGCCGCCGCACGAGATCGTGCTCTGGTACAACAAGCCCCCCCGGGCGCTGGGCTTTATCGAGCGGAAGCAGCTGGTGAGCTTCAAAAACGACGACCGGGTGAAGAAGATCATCTGCGACCACAACTTCGGTATAATCCCCCGGTTCGCGCTGGCGTCCGCGCTGGAAGGGGAGTACGTTTGCGTCTTCGACGACGACACAATTCCCGGGGAGCGCTGGTTCGAGAACTGCCTGAAGTACGTGGACGGCGAGAAGGTGATCTGCGGGGCGATCGGGCTCCGGTTCCTCTCCCGGTCGGGCCCAAAAACGGAGAAACCGAGGATGGGCTGGGAAGGGATGAACGAAACCCTGGAATACGTCGACCTCGTCGGGCACAGCTGGTTCTTCCGCAGGGAATGGGCGAAATACTTCTGGGACGAGGAGCCTCCCTGCCGGACGTTCGGGGAGGATATCCATTTCTGCGCGATGCTTCAGCGGCGCGGCATCCGCTCCGCGTGCCCCCCGCATCCCAAGAGTGAACCGTCCCTGTGGGGATCGCTCAAGCCCGAGCGCGGCATCGACCGGGTGGCGATCAGCAACAGGGACAGGTCGGAGGACTACTGGCACGTCGTGAAAACCGAAATGGAGAACGGCTACAAGCCGATGCTGCTATGATCCTCGTCGCCTACGGGACGCGCCCCGAAATCATCAAGCTGTTCCCCGTCATCCGCGAGCTCGGGAAGCGGCGGATACTCCACGAGACTCTTTTCACGGGGCAGCAGACGGACCTCTACGAGGACGTGAAGGAGCTGGTGCCCCCTCCGGGAGTGAGCTTCGCCGGTTCATTTTCGGGAAAGGGGAAGCACAACACCCTGGGGGAAAGCTTCATCAAGATCTGCCTGGCCTCCGAAAAACTTTTTGCCCGGCGCCGCTTCGACGCGGTGGTCGTGCAGGGCGACACGACTACGGCCTGGGCGCTCGCCCAGATGGCGTTTTACAACGGTGTGAAGGTCGCGCACGTGGAGGCGGGTCTTCGGACGTTCGATCCGCATAATCCATACCCGGAGGAGATGAACCGCACTCTGATCGGCGGCGTCGCGGAGTGGAACTTCGCCCCGACGAAGCGGGCATCCGAAAACCTGCTCGGCTTCGGGGCCAGGAACGTCCACAACGTGGGGAACACGATCGTCGACGCCGTGAAAGCCATCCGGCGCGCGCGGAAGATCCCGGTGTCCCGGTCCAACGTTGTGCCGGTGACGCTGCACCGCAGGGAAAACCACGCGATCATGGGGCTGATTTTCGACGAGCTGAACCGGGTCGCCGCGGGGAACCCCGACCTTGACCTGGTCCTCCCGATCCATCCGAATCCGAACGTCCGGAAGCATCGCCCGCGGCTTACCGCCGGGAATATCCGCGTCATCCCACCTGTCGGTTATTTCGAGATGCTCCGCATGCTGGCCTCCGCGAGGTTCGTCATATCCGACAGCGGGGGAATCCAGGAAGAATGCGCCTGCCTGAACAAGAGAATCCTGGTCGTGCGGGAGACCACCGAACGGCCGGAAGTGATCGAGATGGGGCTGGGAAGGCTCGTGGGGAGGAAACTCCTTCCCCACATCGAATGGGCGAGGAAACCCGCGGGAAATTCGCGGCTGCGCCCGTTCGGGGACGGCCGCGCGGCGGAGCGCATCGTTCGGATCCTTTCCCGCTCGCTGTGAAACCGAAATGATAAAAATCGTATCCGGGCAGAGCATCCCCGTCGGCTCCACGGTCGCGCTCGCGAACCTGTGCAACCAGCTCAATTCCAGGGGGCACGAGTGCGTGTTCTACGGGCCGGACCGGTGGCACATGGACAAGTGCCTGTCCGCTCCTCTTTCGGATTTCCGGCCGGTGAACGGGGACATCGTCATCGCGCACGGCATCCGGCTTCATTCGGCTTCCGATCTGGACGATCCGGCAAAGCTGGCCGGCACCTCACGGGGCGGCGGATGGCGGAAGGAGCTGGAAGACCGGATTCCCGGCGTACTGGCAGGCGGCACGAAACCGGATGCCTTCCGGCTGATTCTTACACGCAGCGGAGACGATCCGGTCCTCACGGGAAGGCCGCGCTTCTCCATTTTCCACAAGATCCACTTCTCCTGCGAATCGCAGAGGGACCGCGGGGCTTCCCGTTTTTCCCATTTCGTCTGTCCCGACTTCGTGCGGGACCTGGAAAAACCGGCCGCCAGGCCGGAACGGGTGGCCGGCGTCATCGGAACGGTCCGGCGGGAAAACCGCCTGGAAACCTCCATCGAAAAAGCGCTTCGGGACGGGATGGAATCGGTTGTCCTGTACGGCTACATGCTTGACCCGGTCTACTTCAATTCGAACATCGCCCCGCTGTCGAAAACATATCCGGGCAGGATCAAATTCGCCGGGTTTGTCGACGATCCCCGGAAAATGTACGATTCCATCTCCGACGTTTATCGTTGCGCCGCCAGGCCGTGGAGCCCGGTGAAACGGGAGTGCGCCCTGACGGGCACCCGTTATCACGGGCCGGACACGGCCGAAGCGGACGAATCGGCAAGCAACGACTCGATCTACGAAGTCTGGAAGAAGGAACTGGACCTGTGAGATGCGGGACGGGCACGAACTCGGCGCCATGTTTACGATGTGCGGGATAGCCGCATGAAAAGCTTCGTCGATGATTTTTACCATCTGGTATCGCTTCTAAAGCGGAGGGAGCCGTTCGCATTCAACCGGTTCTCCGACGGGGAGCTGTTCATCCTGCAGAACAAGGAAGTCCTCCTCGGCGACAATGTCGTGAAGATCGGCGACAAGGTGATGAAAGGGCATTACCGGAAGGAGGATTTCAAGCATTTCGTTCCCGCCGAGCATTCGTTTTACAGGGACCGGCTCGTGGAGGCCTTCCGGTACACTGCGAAGAACTACTTCAAGGGGATCAGCTGCCGGTGCTGCGCAGGCGAGGAGGATTTCCGGTGGCAACTGGATTTCCACGGCGCGCACGACGAAAACTTCACGTGGGCGAACCTCTTCCTGAACGGGAATTACGGAAGGTTCATCCGGGAGATGTACCCTCTGTTCAACTCTTACCGGACGGTTATCGTGTGCAACGGGAATTCGGACGTGACCACGCTGCCTTTCGTATGCAAGGATTTCCGCGTCGGCTACAACGCGATGGTGAACGACTACGGATTGATCGAAACCATGAAGCGCTGGATCGACGATAACGGCATCCGCGGGCACCTGTTCATGTTTTCCGCCGCCTCGTTCAGCAAGATGGCTATCCATCAGCTCTACGAGCATTGCGACGCCAACACTTATATCGACATCGGCACGACGCTGAACGCGTTTACGGGGATGCGGCTCGACCGGTCGTACCTGAAGGCGTTCTGGCTCGGAACGAAGCACGAGGACATCGACAAGTTATGCATCTGGTAGCCGCCGGCCGGGCCGTCGCGAAACCGCCGCCAAAGGAAAACCGATGAAGAATTTCTGCCTGGCCGTGAACACCGTATCGACGTCCCGCGACCTTTGGAAAATGTTCTTCGGTCAGTTGGAGAAGCACTACCCCGGCAACAAGGTGTATGTCTTCACGGACGAGGCGGACGGGATGCCGGCCGGCTGCGAAGTCGTCCGTTACGACCCGCGCGACAACTTCCGGACGCAATACCTCAAGTGCCTGAAGTCGGTGAAAGAAGACTTCATCATGAATTTCAACGAGGATTATATTCTGTACGGCGACGTCGACAGGGACGCCGTCGGCGAATACGTTTCGCTGCTTTCGAAGGACGACTCGATATCGTTCATCCGGTTCACGCGCGGCTCCAACTTCACGCCTTCGAGATACGGAAACCGTGAGGACTTGTTCTACCTGGACAACCGGGCGGAATATTTCTACAGCCAGACGGTCGCGATATGGAAGAAACCGGTCCTTGAGAAGATCCACGAAATCGGCCCCGATCTTCACATCGCGGGGAAAAGGACAAAGCTGCAATTCGAGGTCGAGGCGAACAAGGTGTGCGCGCGGATTGACATCAAGGGTTTGGTGTCCTATCGCAAAGAGCCGAAGCGGGGGCTGGTCCATTACGATTCCTCGGTCGTCCCGTACATCGCCTCCGCGCTGGTGAAGGGGAAATGGAACCTTGGGGAATACGAAAAGGAGCTGGGGCCGATCCTTGCGGAGTACGGCATCGATTACGGAGCGAGGGGCCGGGTTTGAGAGTAGTCAAGGACCTTTCGATAGAAGTTCCCGGGACCAACGCCCACTATTTCAAGCTGGACGAGCTGGCGACGGGGGACGGCCGGGATGTTCTGTATTACGGCTACAATTTCATGGAAAGCGGACGCGCCCCGGAATGCGGCGCGGACGGCGGAAGAAAGATCTATCTTAACGTCACCATGCCGACGGAGTTCTGCAGCAGGCAGCCCACCGAAGCCGACGGCAGGTTCGACGAGGTCTACGGGATTTGCCCGTACACGATCCGGTGGCTGAACGGCATCCGGGGCGGGAACAAGTACAGGGACATCTTCTATCCTTTCAACGAAGCGGACATCCCGGCGCCGCAGGATAAGCTTTACGACGTCTGCTACCATGGCGGGATCCACGGCGAAAGATATTCGGGAATGCTGAAGATCATGAGGAAGTTCAACTACCGGTACATGACCCAGACGCACGGGATCAACAAGTTCACGAAGAAACACCTGAAGTACGCCACGGATACGAATCTGACCAACGACGGGAAGCTGCGGCTTATCGCCCGATGCAGGATCTCCATCTGCTTCAACACTTTCGATATCAGGAACGACGACGACGTCGCCAACATCAAGGCGAGAAAAAACTGGCGGGACAACGAAGCGTTCCGCCACATCGAGGATTTGGGGATCGCGCCCCAGTTCAAATCGAGGTGCAACGAAGCGGCTTTTTCGAGGACGTTGAACCTGGTGAAAAAAGACCCGTGGAACGTGATCGAACGTTACTACACGCCGGGCGAGGATTTCGTCTATTTCGAGGACCTCGATGAACTGGAGTGGAAGATACGGGACATGCTGGACCATTGGGACCGCTATCGCCCAATGATCGAAAGCGCATATGAAAAATCCCTGAATTACACTTGCCGGCATTTATATCGCATAATCGAAAGCAGCCAATCCTGGCAGGGGAAGCCATGATCATATCGAGGACTCCCGTTCGGATCAGTTTCTTCGGCGGCGGAACGGACTACCGCGAATATTTCGAACGGGAAAAGGGCGCGGTCCTGGGGACGACGATCGACAAGTACACCTACGTCAGCGTGAACCGGCTCAGCGATTTCTTCGAATACAAGATCCGCGTAGGCTATTCGAAGGCCGAGCTCGTGAACGACGTGGAACAGATCATCCATCCCAGCGTCCGGGAGACGCTGAAATTCAGGAAGTCGAACGGAAATCTGGACATCCACATCTTCGCCGACCTTCCGGCGAAGACCGGCCTGGGCTCCTCCTCTTCGTTCACCGTCGGTTTCCTGAACGCACTGTACGCCCTCGAGGGGAAAATCATTTCGAAACAACGGCTGGCGGAAGAGGCGATCCACATCGAGCAGCGGATGATCGGGGAAAACGTGGGATGCCAGGACCAGGTGCACGCCTCGTTCGGCGGGCTGAACGTAATTGAATTCGACAAGGCGGGATGGTCCGTCCGCCCCGTCGTGATATCGAACGAAAAATACGAATACCTTCAGAAATCGCTGATGGTGTTCTACACGGGGATAACGCGCTTCGCATCCGAGATTCTTGAGGAGCAGATCGCGAACACGAAGTCGTGCAGCAAGGACGAGTACCTCGAAAGGATGCGGGAAACCGTTTTCGAAGCGGAAGAGATGATTTCGAATTGCGGCGCCCGGGAAATGGCGGAAAAACTGGGCGCGCTTCTGCATGAATCGTGGTTGCTGAAGAAGAAGCTTTCCCGCAGGATTACAAACGATGCCATCGACGGCATGTACGCAAAGGCGATCGCGGCCGGCGCTTACGGCGGCAAGCTTGCCGGAGCGGGAGGGGGCGGCTTCCTCTTCCTGCTTGCCCCCATGGAAAGGCAGCAGGCCGTCCGTGAAGCGCTGCGCGGGCTGATGCAGGTGGATTTCGGGTTCGAAAACGAAGGCTCGAAGATCATCTACATGACGCGCTGAACGGAATGACTCGCTGAACGGATGGAGAAGATCGACGCGATCATACTGGCCGGAGGGCTCGGGACCAGGCTGAAAGGGACGGTGAGCGGCCTGCCGAAAGCTCTCGCCCCGGTCGGCGGGAAGCCGTTCCTCGACATACTTCTCCGCTTCCTCGACCGGAGCGGAATCGTGGGCAAGGCGATCCTGGCCGTGGGATACATGTCGGACAAGATAGTCGAGCGGTACAGGGACGCCGGGTCATTCGGCTTCGAAATCGTTTTCTCGGTGGAAAAGGAACTGTTGGGCACGGGCGGGGCCGTCAAGCTGGCGCTCATGAATTCGGAATCCGAAAACGTCCTCGTGCTGAACGGAGACTCGTACGTCGAGGCCGACCTCGGTGAAATGGCCGCCGCGCACGCGGAAAGGCGCGCCTCCCTGACGATGGTGGTCAAGGAGGTCGAAGATGCGAGCCGGTACGGCAGGGTCCGGATGGATTCCTGCCTCCGCGTGGTTTCCTTCGAGGAGAAGCGGCCCGGCCTCGGCGGCGGATACATCAACGCCGGCATTTACCTGCTCCGGCGGAGCCTGTTCGACGGAGTGGAGGGCGGAAAGGTGCTGTCGATGGAGAGGGACCTTCTTCCCGCATTCCTGGATGATGCGGTGTACGGATTCGTAAGCCGTGGGAGGTTCATAGACATCGGCATCCCGGAAACGTACTTCCAGGCTGGAGAATATCTCAAGGGGATCGACCCCTGAAGCGGCTGCGCACGATTATCGACGACGGAGAGGCATGATCATGGAAAAGGTTCTTGTCACAGGCGGGGCGGGATACATCGGCTCGATCCTCGTCCCGGTCCTGTTGGGAAGGGGATACGGGGTAACCGTGCTCGATTCCCTGATGTACGGCCAGCATTCCCTTCTCGATTGCTGCGCGGATCCGAACTTCGATTTCATCAAGGGGGACATCTGCGACGAGGGTCTTGTGGCCTCCCTCCTGCCGAAGTTCGACGTCGTCATCCCTCTCGCGGCCATCGTGGGGGCGCCGGCCTGCAAGAAGAACCCGTCCGTTACGCATATGGTCAACCTCGACGCACAGCTTCGGATCGTGAAAATGCTTTCGGCTTCCCAGAAGGCGGTTTTTCCCACCACCAACAGCGGCTACGGAATCGGCGAGAAGGACAATTTCTGCACGGAGGAAAGTCCGCTGCGTCCGGTTTCGCAGTACGGAAAGGACAAGGTCGAAGTCGAGAGGGCGTTCCTGGACAAGGGTTGCGCCGTCACGCTTCGGTTGGCCACGGTCTTCGGCACGAGCCCGCGGATGCGTACGGACCTCCTCGTGAACGATTTCGTCCTGAAGGCCTTGAAGGACCGGTCCATCGTCCTGTTCGAGGAGAATTTCCGCAGGAACTACATACATATCAGGGACGTGGCGAAAACGTTCCTTTTCGCGATCGAGAGATACGATACAATGAAAGGTCAGCCGTACAACGTGGGCTT